>CAYYBV010000271.1:2353-2800 GCA_964469675.1 uncultured Verrucomicrobiota bacterium | reverse complement strand
CAATCAATTACCTGCGCTGTCCGGTCTGTGGCGGCAACCTCATGGCAACAACTGGAAAAATGCAATGCACTGCCGGGCAACACATTTATCCGATCACGGATGATATTCCGGCGTTACTGGCGAACAGCCCGGGCGCGCCAGATGCAAGCAATGCCGCGCTGGATGCGGAGACCGGGCGCTACCCCATGCTAATGATTGCCTTCGCGCTGCTGGCAAGGGTCTGGCTGCCGACCGAACGACGGCGCCTGATTGGCCGTATTGGCATTCGCCCTGGCGACATGGTGCTGGATCACTGTGCCGGCCCCGGTGGAAATTTTCCGGCAATTTACTCGCTGATCGGCCCGGCCGGCCATCTGGTGGCCATGGACTTGTCACGGGCAATGGTGAAAGAAGCGCAACGTTTCGCACGCGCCCAAAAAATAGCAGCCGACATCCAGCAGGCCGAGG
>CAYYBV010000271.1:1949-2343 GCA_964469675.1 uncultured Verrucomicrobiota bacterium | reverse complement strand
GCGCTCAATTTGCCTTACACCGATAACTGTTTTGACGCCATCGTGCATTACGGGGCAATTAACCAGTTTGACAACAAACAAAAGGCAATCGATGAGATGCTGCGCGTAACGAAGCCCGGTGGCGTCATTGCCATCCTTGACGAAGGCATTGAACCGGGCAAAGAAAACACCTGGCTGGCCAAATTACTGGTCTGGAAAAACCCGCTATTTGCTTCACGTCCCCCGCTTGAACTGATTCCAAAGGCCGCCAATCCTAAAATCGAGTGGGTATTGCGTAGTATTTTTTACCAGATCATTTTTCGCAAACCATGACCACCAAAGGCGCTCCTTACCAGATCCCCTTCAACCGGCCATCTTTCGCCGGCAATGAGCGTAAATATATCACTGCGGCAAT
>CAYYBV010000271.1:0-1939 GCA_964469675.1 uncultured Verrucomicrobiota bacterium | reverse complement strand
CGGGTGACGGCGAATTCACCCAACGTTGCCATGCCTTCCTCGAACAGAAGCTCGGTGTGACCAAGGCATTGCTGACCACCTCATGCACCCACGCGCTGGAAATGGCGGCGCTCCTGCTCAAAATTCAGCCCGGCGACGAAATAATCGTGCCATCTTTTACCTTTGTTTCCACTGTCAACGCTTTTGTACTCCGCGGCGCCCGGCCGGTGTTTGCTGATATCCGGCCGGATACGCTTAACCTGGACGAATCCTGTCTGGAGCGGCTGATTACGCCTCGCACCAAGGCTATCGTGCCGGTGCATTACGCCGGCGTGGGCTGTGAAATGGATGCCATTATGGCTATCGCCCGTAAGCACGATGTTCCCGTGGTAGAGGATAATGCCCACGGCCTGCTGGGCCGCTATAAGGGCCGATGGCTGGGAACCTTCGGTTGCCTGGCCACGCAAAGCTTTCATGAAACCAAAAACTTCACCTGCGGCGAGGGCGGTGCCCTGCTGATCAACAATCCGCGCCATGTTGCGCGGGCCGAAATCCTGCGCGAAAAAGGCACCAACCGCAGCCAAATGTTCCGTGGTCAAGTCGCCAAATATTCCTGGATTGACCTAGGTTCCAGCTACCTGCCATCTGATCTGCTGGCGGCTTTCCTGCTGGCCCAATTCGAAGCCCATGAGCATATCCAAGCCCAACGCCGACAAATTTGGGAGTTTTACGCCACGCACCTTAACAACTGGGCCGGCCAGAACCGCGTGCGCCTGCCGTTTATTCCAAAGCATTGCGAACAGCCTTATCACATGTTCTACATGCTCATGCCATCCTTGGCCGCGCGCCGGACATTGATGGAATATCTGCAAACCAAGCATATCCTGGCGGTCTTCCATTACCTGCCATTGCACCTCTCGGTCATGGGGCGTCGCTTCGGCGGCTGCCCGGGAGATTGCCCGGTGACGGAATCGGTCAGCGACCGGCTGGTGCGCCTGCCGTTTTATACCCAACTGAACCAAGCAGACCAAGCCCGCGTGGTAAACGCAATTCTCAAATGCCCGGTATCGTAACCACCAGATAATGGACCAATTCACTAAATGGTTCAATGCCAACTGGCCGCTCCTCTTGCTGAACGGGCTTTTCATCGGCATCGGGTTGGCATGGCTCAACCTGATTCCCTACAATAACGCCCCTGACGAAAACACACATTTCAAATACAGCGTTGAATTCATCCTCACGCATCATCGCCTGCCGGTCTGGGGTGTTGATGATTTGGAGCGGTTCCGCCACGCGCTTTCCAGCTATAATCAAATGCCGGCATTGAATTACGTGATTGCGGCGGCCGGTGCGCAGGCCGCCAAAACATTGCTTGGCATCGAGCCATACCAAGGTGCCCGGCTGGCTTCATTGGTCTGGGGCCTGATTTTCATCAACAGCCTCTTCCTGAGCATCAGAACACTGCTTGAGCGCCCACTGTTGGCGGCGATTATCACGGCGACGTTTGCCTTCATTCCCCAGGTATTGTTCAGCTTTTGTTATGTAAACGCAGACGCGCATGCGCTGGGCATTTCGGCTTTGCTCGCGTACGCACTGACACGCTTCTGGAAAACGCCTTCGACCAGCACCCTGGTCATGGTTGGCCTAGCGGGCGGCTTGCTTTTTTCGGCCAAGTATAATTTTTTTATCTACGTCCCCTTCCTGGCGGGCGGATTCATTTTCCTGGCATACCGGCGGCTACTGGCTTGGCAGATTGTTTTCCGTGTGGCCCTGGCCGTAGCCGGCGGCGCTATTTTGATTTCAGGATTCTGGTATGTGCGGAATTACTGGCTCTACGGTATGCCCATGCCCATGCTCGCCGATGGTGAGCGTCTCGCACAATTAGGAATTTTGCGCGATATTGTTCCAATAAATCATGGCCTTTCACGCGCATCCCTTTGCTGGCTGGTGCAACAGAAAT
>CAYYBV010000270.1:0-2802 GCA_964469675.1 uncultured Verrucomicrobiota bacterium | reverse complement strand
CACAAGCCCCAGCAGACCGCCGCCCACCTGATTGGAAATATGCTGGATCAGCGCCTGAAGCTCACCGGTACTAACGCCCGGCGTCGGCAACACGGCGAGCAAGCGGCAGAGAAACACCATGGCAAACGTAAAAAGAATCCGCTTGCGCAGATCTTCAACTTTAAATGAATTGATGAATGCGGAAAACATAAATTAGACATTCGCGAAGGGATGCTTTTAGGCAGGACCAAAGCCGGCGCCTGTTCCCCTTACGTTGCCGGTTACGTAACGACTTCCAGTGTTCCACCGGCAGCCGTAATTATTTGCCGTGCGCTGGCACTGCAAGCCTGGACCTTGACGGTTAATTTTTTCTTCAACTCGCCGCCGCCGAGCACTTTTACCCCCCCGGTCCCAGGCTTAATCAAACCGGCGGCTTCCAGAACAGCGACCGTAACTTCATGTCCATCTTCAAAATGGTTTAAACGAACGACCGGCACCAGCCGATACGTGCGCTTGTCGGGGCGATTGAAACCGCGCTTGGGAATCCGGCGCAGCAAACGCATCTGGCCACCTTCAAAAGCAGGTTTATGCTTATGACCAGAGCGGGCATATTGCCCCTTGTGACCACGACCGCAAGTCTTGCCCTTGCCCGATCCGGGTCCACAGCCAACGCGCATCTTGGGACGCCGCGCGCCCGGAGTATTTTTTAACTGGTGCAGACTCATCATTCCCCGTAGCATCCTTTCTTTTTGCTCTCCCACGCTCAGGCGCGCCGCCGCCGACGGGCCCGCTGAATTACAGCTTCTCCGTTGCGCCGGACGGATGCTGGTCGTAATTGCCCACGCCGCGCATGGCGTCGGCTTCGGCCTTCGAGCGCAATTGCTGCAAGGCATTGATCGTGGCATGCACAACATTCCACTTGTTGTTACTACCCATCGACTTGGCCAGCACGTTGTGGACACCGGCAAGATTCAGCACCACACGCGCCCCGCCGCCGGCAATCACGCCCGTTCCATCCACCGCCGGCTTTAACATAACCTGCGAAGCGGAAAACTTGCCAAGAACATCGTGTGGAATTGTGGAGCCGCTCAACTTGACGTGAAACAGGGTTTTACGGGCAATATCGCCGCCCTTGCGAATAGCATCGGCCACTTCATTGGCCTTGCCCAGACCATATCCGACGCAACCCCGGTGATCGCCCACCACCACGACGGCACTGAAACTCATCCGGCGCCCGCCCTTGACAACTTTGGAGCAACGTTTCACCTGGACAACGTATTCCTCCATTTCGCCGGACGGCACATCGTCTCTGATCATCTGGTCCTTATGCAATTTATTTTCCATAGGCTCCGCGCTTATAATTTCATTCCGGCGGCACGCGCCGCCTCGGCAATGGCCTTGACGCGCCCGTTATAGGCGCGCCCGCCCCGATCAAACACCACCGTGTTAATCCCCTTGGTTTTTGCGATTTCGGCGGCCTTGGTTCCGAGCCGCTGGGCGGTGGCGCGATTATTTTTACCAGCCAGCTCCGGCGCCAGCGTGGACACCGTCGCCGGTGTTGCCGCAGCCACATCATCCACCAATTGCACGTACATGTGCTTATTGCTCACACTGACACACATCCGCGGCCGCTGGTTGGTTCCCATGACTTTCTTGCGCAAACGCTGGTGTCGCCGCTTGCGATATTCAGCTCTGGTTTTCAGCTTCATAAGTTTACGCCACCGTCTTTCCGACTTTACGCTTGATATACTCGCCCTTGTAGCGGATGCCCTTGCCTTTGTAAGGTTCGGCGGGATAATAGGCGCGAATACGCGCGGCAAAATCACCAACGCTTTGTTTGTCCGATCCGCTGACAATAATATTGACATTCTCCGTGACCTTAACCGCAATGCCGGCGGGAATATCAATTTCCACCGGGCTGGAATAACCGAGCGTAAAGACCGCTTTTTGCCCCTGCACGGCCCCCTTAAAACCGACGCCTTGAATTTCAAGCTCCTTGGCAAACCCCTTGGTGACACCCTCCACCATGTTGGCAATCAAACGGCGATTGAGCCCGTGCAGATTGCTTATTTCCGCATCCAAAGCCTTGGGTTTAATTGTGACCGACCCTGGCGCCAAAACGATTGCAAACGCGTCGGGTATATCCATGGTCAAAACGCCCTTCGGTCCTTTTACGGACAGGGTCTTGCCGTTCAGTTTGACCTCCACTCCCGCAGGAACGGGAATCGGCATTTTTCCTACTCTCGACATCGCCACTCGTCTCCTTCCACGTCGCGCATGAATTCAGGATTCAGCAGACAGAATACAGAACAAATACAAGTCATTGTCAACAAGAATGTTGCCGATTGTAAATACTCTGAATCCTGATACTGACTTCTATATTCTGTTGTCCAAACACCTTACCAGATCGTGCAAAGCCACTCGCCACCGGCATTCTGCTGTCGCACCTCACGGTCCGTCAGCAATCCCCGGGATGTGCTCACGATGGACAGCCCCGTTCCATTTTTGACGGGCCGCAAGTCCGCGGCACGCACATAACGCCGCAATCCCGGCTTACTCACACGTTTCAGGCCGCGAATCACGCTCTCCCGCCCGGGTCCAAATTTAATATACAAGCGCAACACCTTGCCGGCGCCACCACCCTCGGCAGTGTAGTCCTGAATAAATCCTTCGCGCTTTAAAATGCTGGCAATATTATCCTTGATCCGAGAATACGGTAATTCCACCACGGCGGCCCTAGCCATGTTCGCATTCCGCAGGCGGGTCAACATATCGCCAATAGGATCTGTCTGATTCATAATGATTTCGCCTTTTACCAACTGG
>CAYYBV010000269.1:259-2815 GCA_964469675.1 uncultured Verrucomicrobiota bacterium | reverse complement strand
CTGCTGGGACCAGAGCCGATAGGTGTAAAACTTCAGCATTTTCCAGATGGCCTTTTTAAGGCCCACCAGCATGCCGGCGCCCAGCCGGCGCCGTTCACGGATTTCGAAATCGTTAATGTCAATGAAAACCGCGTTGCGCAGGCAGTCCAGATAATAGCGCAGGAAAGTTTCGTCGTCCTGAAGATTAGCCAGGTTCGTCCGCTCGGCCTGGGCGAGGGCCACATCACGGTAGACACCTCGTTCCAGTTTATGCTCCACGGTGGCACTAATCTCGGCCATGAGGCGCTCGACATTCACGCCCGCCGCGCCGATTTTGAACAGGGGTTCAGTCATAATTAGGTTTTGCTTTCAGATAATTAATTTTTGTAAAATACAACGGGCGCAAGGTGTTTTTTGGCGACCGCGATTGTGAGCAGTACTTAAAAAGTGTAATTTAGCCAGAGGCCGTACTCAATTTCTTTCAACCGGAACTCGGTAATTTGATCCCACCGTTTCAGAACGTAATACACGTTGCCCTCCAGGGAAACGTGGTTAAAAAGTGGGGCGCTTAACCCCAGCATCAATTGCCAGTAAATGTCCAGCCATTCGCCGTCGCCTTTGTCGTCACGGATGTAACTGGTCAGGATGCCGACGCCGCCACGGAACATTCGGTCTTTAATGATCAAGTTTGCTTGGGGTGTGATAACGTAATCGGTTTTATTAGTATTGGGTGCGTCCCGGGTGCCGGATACATCCGGTGTGAAGTCCGCGCCCAATTTCATGGCAACATGCTCTTCGGCAAAGGTATAAGCCAGTCCGTAGGAGAGGTCGGCGTTGCCAAAAGGCAGGTCGGAAAAAATGGTGTTTTCCGTGTGATAGCGTCCGTCCACACTCAAGGAGTGCGGGCTTTCGGCCAATGCCGGCCGGATAAGCAAAGCCAGCGCGATACCCAGGATGGTGCCTGTCAGCCAGTACTGGCAACGGATAATCATGGGTTGCTCCTTGGTGTTTGTTTAATAGCCTGGCGTTGTGTCATGCCAAAAATAAATTCAGGTTTACTGCATAAGCGCGCGTGCGGTCACTGAAATTCCTGCCACTCCGGTTCGTTTTTGAAAATATTGCGATAATCATCCCGCCCGGTCAACCGCGCGGCGGCTTCCTCGTCCACCACAATCGTGCAGTGTGGGTGCAATTGCAAGGCGGAAGCCGAAACCATGGCGGTGATCGGGCCTTCGACGGCTTTGGCGATGATATCGGCCTTGGCTTTGCCGGTGGCCAACAGAAGGCAGCGCTTGCTGTCCAGGATTGTGCCTACGCCCATGGTCAACGCCCGCCGGGGCATGCGCTCCGGATTGCCAAAGAGTGGGCCGTTGGCGGCAATAGTTTGGGCGGTCAACACTACCGGGCGCGTGCGCGAACGCAGGGCGGAGAGCGGTTCGTTGAAGCCGATGTGTCCGTTGTGGCCGATGCCTAATAATTGCAAATCAATGCCGCCAGCTTGCCGGATAGCCTGTTCGTAATGGTCGCAGGCCGCATCCAAGTCGGCGGCCATGCCGTCCGGAAGTCTTGTGTTGCCCAGGTCAATATTGATCTTGGCAAATAGATGGTGGTTCATATAAAAACGATAAGATTGCTTGTCTTCCGGCCGCAGGCCCACGTATTCGTCCAGGTTAAATGTTCTGCAATCTGCAAAGTCGAGGCCTTCCTGCTTGTGCATGTTCGCCAGTAAGGCGTAAACATGCTCCATAGTTCGTCCAGTGGCCAGGCCAAGTACAAGCGCTGGGTTCTGACGCAGGGCCTTGGCGATCAGACGCGCGACCATCTGCGTGGCCGTTGTACAATCTCTTTGGATAATGACTTCCACGGGTATAATTCTAAAATAGACTGTCTGGTTTTAAAACAGATTATGTTAACAAATCCAAGCCCACAATTAATTCATAGCCCTTTGTGGTTATTTTGACAAGGATAGATTTGCGTTTAAGTGCTGCCATATCCGGCGGAGGCCCGCATCAGTTTTTACGGCAATCTGTTTCCGGACAGTGGGGTGCGTCTGCGGTTGAAATTGGTCAAAAATTAAGGTATGTATCTTTAACTGTAATCAAGGCATGATGATTGGATGCTGATATGCTGATTCCTTTTACCCGCAAAATGCTGATGGATTGGGGCGGAGCCGATGTTTTCCGGGACGGCTTGGCCATGTTTGAGAAGGGGATGGTCCAGACAGTGAGTTATGTGCCTCCCGTGGTCACCGGCATAATCAAGGCTGGTGCAGGCGCTTTGGCCTGCCAGTTCACCCTGCGGCCCAAAGGGGGTGCCGAGAACCAGTGCCGTTGCTACAATTGCCAGGAGCGTTCCCTGACTTGCGTGCACATGATTGCCGTTGGTTTGGAGTTGCTCCGCCGGCAAGGTGACCCTGACCGGGAGGTCAAGATTAAGGAGGAACAGCGCCGCGCGGCACGCCTGGCACAAGTGGATGAGGCGACCTATCTGAAACGCGTGCCGAGGGGGACTCCGGGCGCCGTGCCCGCGTCCCTGCGCCTGGCCCTTGGCTGTAACTGGCAGGCCGGATACAATGCC
>CAYYBV010000269.1:0-249 GCA_964469675.1 uncultured Verrucomicrobiota bacterium | reverse complement strand
ATCCCGCTTGCTTGCGTTATTGAGTGTGAAGGCCGTTGCGCGGTTCCCGAAATCGTTTCCCGGAAGCTGCCGTTTGTTTTTTCGCCTCAGGATGAATCCCTGCTTTTTGTGCTGGAGGATATTGCGGAAGGACCGCTGAAAGGCAGCCTGGCAATCGGCCCGCGGGATTTCACCAATCTTTTGCAGATTCATGCCGGCAAGCCCCTGGCGGTTGAAGGCCAGGAGGGTCTTGTGCCGGTCAACACCGTT
>CAYYBV010000268.1:0-2832 GCA_964469675.1 uncultured Verrucomicrobiota bacterium | reverse complement strand
AAACGGAGATTGAAGCCCGGATAGTCCACCAGCAGAATCGCATCCGGCCGGCGGTCCCGGGCCAGGGCCAGCATCGCGTCAAACACCCGGTTAAAAAAACGAAGCCGCAACAAAACTTCCGTCAGGCCGAGAACGGCCATGTCGCGGACGTCATAATGGATTTCCATGCCGGCCGCGCGCAGGTTCGCGCCGCCGATGCCAAAGCACTTAATGTCGGGGCGACGGCGGCGCAGTGCCTGCACCAGGGTGGCGGCATGCATGTCACCCGAAATCTCCCCGGCAATGATCATAATGGATGCCGTCTTCATGCGTCTAATCAGGCAAATTTTCAACACCAAACATCGAATCAAAAATGCTTACCTGGTGTTTCGCGTAACGGAGATCCTCGGCGTCAGGTCGGTGTCTGACTGCGGATCTGGCGGCAAATGGCCACCGCCAGCTTGAGGGCCTCCGCCGCCTGGGCGCCGCTGACAACCGGCGTGCCGTGGGCGCGCACACAATCGACAAACGCGGTCAATTCGTTTTTAAGCGCCTCGCCCTTTTCGATGGGCACCTTGCTCCGCTCGATGCGCGCCTCGCCCTTGCGATAGATTTCACCGGCCTGTTTTTCGTAATCCAGCGAGATATACGCATCGGCCTGGAATACGCGGATTTTACGCAAATGTTCCGGGCTGATCCGGCTGGTGGTAACGTTGGCCACGCAACCGTTTTCAAACTCGAGGCGCACATTGGCGATATCCTCGCTGGCGCTCAATACCGGCACACCCACGGCGTGAAACTCGCGTACCGGCGAACGCACCAGGTGCAGGATTATTTCCAGGTCATGGATCATGAGGTCCAACACCACGCTTACCTCCGTCCCGCGCGGCTTTTGACCGAAACGCGACGGGGGATAAGGCTGCAGCCGATGCGCCTCGATAAACCGCGGTCGCACCAAAATGCCTTCCAAAAATTGCATCACGGGATTAAAGCGCTCAACGTGCCCTACCTGCAGGACGAGGTTTTTCTGCTGGGCTTTGGCCACCATGTTTTCGGCATCGGCCGTACTGGTGGCAATCGGTTTTTCCACCAGCAGATGCACCCCGCGTTCAAGAAAATGCGCGGACGCTTCAAAATGCTTGTCCGCCGGCACCACGATGCTGACCGCCTCAACCATCCCGGCCAATTCGGCCATATCCGGGATGGCCCGTGTATGATAGCGCCGGGCAATTTCCTCGGCCCGCGCCTGGTTGATGTCATAAACCCCCGCCAGTTCGGCCGTCGGCAGTTCCGAATAAATGCGGGCATGCCATTGCCCCAAACTGCCGACACCCACCACGCCGACCCGGACTTTATGATCGCTCATTCTGCATCCGCCTTTCCCAATGCTTCCACCGCTATGAATGCCAGGCTTTGTTTGTTTGCGGCTTCGATAATTTGATCCCGTTCCAGCAAAATCGTTTTGCGAGCTTCCACGGCCAATACGGCCGCCTTGATCTTTTTCAATATCGCAAGCGTACGCAAGCCGACCACGGGGATGTCATAGCGCATGTCGTGGCCCTGCCGTGCCACTTTCACCACCACAGCGCCGGCGCCCCCCAGTTTCCCGGCGCGCAACATGGTATCGTCCGTGCCCTCAAAGGCTTCCACCGCGAGAATAACACCTTCCTTGACCACGACGGTCTGCCCGATTTCCAGGGCGCTGGTGGCCTTGGCCGCCTGGAGCCCCAGCGTGATGTCCAGTCTCTCCCGTTCGGTAGGCGCGCGGTGGCTGAGCAAGCCCGGGGCCGGCATGGTATCTTCCATGAACCGGTAGGCCGGCAGAAGTTCGATCCCGATGGCGTTAAGTTCATCCCCGATCGCGCCAAAAATAGTCCGTGCATTGCGATCTTTCAGCCGGGCCAGGATCTTAAGCGCGCGGACATCCAGGCGGACATGGAAAAGATTTGAAGGCGCAATTTGGCCGGCCATCACCACCTGGGTAACACCCCACTGCCGAAAGGCTGCCAGCATGGCCGCCAATTGGCCGACATGCAGCCACGCAACATGATCGACCACCTCGGCAATCAGCGGATCGGTTTCCCCGCGAAAGGCAACCGTCATAATCTGACGCACACCCTGTTTCCGCGCGCCTTCCGCCAGGATCCGCGGATACGCACCGCGCCCGGCAATAATGCCCAGTTTTTCCGGTATCGCCTGGTCCATGTTACTCATGTATGCCCCATGCATTCTGACAAAATGAATGATCTTTTTATACCCGCAAACATCCTAAAGAAGAAGAAAAAAGTTTTCATTCCCGAAAGAACTTGCCGCCCGGTATTCAGCCAGCGTATACTCAATTCAAATAACGGCAACCAGGGACCACCATTATGGCCGAGTTAGTCAACACCTTTTCCTGGTCAATTTCCGCACGGGCGGACTTTGAAGATTGCCCGCGCCGGCGTTACTTGGCCAAGTATGCCATGTGGGGCGGATGGAAAACGGATGCCCCTGACTTGGCGCGTGCCGCCTACCGGCTGGGCAAAATGGAAAACCGGTTTACGCTGCAGGGCAACGCCGTGGAACGCGCCGGCATGTGGGCGTTGCGGCAAGCGCAGGCGGGCCGGCCGGTCACCGCGGCACAGGCCTATGAAATGATTGCCAAGCCTTACCTTAATCAATGCTGGCAAGCGTCTAAAAAGAAACTCTGGCAGGCCAACCCAAAAAAGTATTGCTGCCTGCACGAACATTACTACCCCACGCATCACCATACACCCGAGGCGGACATGACCACGCGCATGATCGAGCAGATCAAGTGCTGCCTGGCTCATTTTACAGAACAAGTCCGGCCGCACTTGGAAACCGTACGGCCCG
>CAYYBV010000267.1:948-2843 GCA_964469675.1 uncultured Verrucomicrobiota bacterium | reverse complement strand
ACTGATTAAGAGTCAGAAATCATTAGCCTCGAATAACGGCCAAACTGTGTTGTGACTGTGATAAATTTTCCCATGCCATTCACAGTCGTTCAACACGCGGGGCATGCGGCAAAAACAGCCTAGAACGGCGGGGGCTCACGCGTCCAGTCAGCCGCCAGATAATCTGCCAAGAGCACCTCGGCCTCAAGCAGACGCGGCACGGGAATTACCTGGTGGCCGTCCGGGCGCAGATGGATAATGTTCATCCGCGTGGACATATGTCCCGGAATATAGGCGTCGCGTTTCAATATGCGCTCGTAAAGGTTGAGCTGCAAGGCATACTTCACAAATTCACAATCATCAAGGTGGGCGATGGGGTCGAGGCACTTTGTTCCGTAGGCGTTGCGTTGCTGAATTTTCTCGTTCGTCTTCCAGTCGCAGACCATTACCTCGCGGCCGCGAATGAACATGGCGTCCACCGTGCCAGCAAGGCGAAAAAAGCCGCTAAAAACCATCTTCTCGGCAGCGTAGGGCTCCCAGCCATGGGCGAGGATGTCCTGGAATGCCAGCCAGCCAGACTGCATGATGGCGTGCTCACGTTCATCCCCAGGCCGATGTGGCGGTTCCGATGCGTTCATCAGAGCCTCCTGATTCTCGTGGACCCGAGTCCCGAGGATGCACGATGCGTCACGCTTCGCCTCCCACTCGGCGAGTACAGCCTCCTTCGACACGCCGTGCTTTGCGGCCGTCTTGCCGGCCATCGCCTCCAGGGCGTCGTCAAGCTGTGGGTGCTTTGCCTTCTTCATACCTTGCCTCTCCCTTTATGACTGGTTTCCCGCGATTGAGGAAGCCTACGATTTTTGCCTTTTGGCGATCCGCCTGCTCCCCTACCCACATAATGCCCGAGCGCCGCAGGCTGTTCATGGTGGACCTGGGGAACCGATCCAAAATCTTGTCGAAGTGTGGCGTCATGCCCTCCCGTGCGAAGTTCCGGCAGTCCTGGCAGGTCACCCGGCGTTCGAGGATGTCCTTGGTCCAGTTCTTGAACAGGTCGGAATAAATCCACACGCAATCCTCGGCAGGGTTAATGCCGGGTATTTCCGCAAGGGCCGCCCGAACCGAATCGATGATCTGGTAGCACTCGTCCAGCTCCACGTTTGCCGTTTCGCGCGAGTCGCGCATGTGCTCAACGATGGTGGAATATGTAGCCTCATCAATGCACATAGCCTGCAGCACCTCACGCTCGAACTCGGCGTGGCGGGTCGCCGGCGGGATTTCAAATGGCTGATGTTTTTCCAGGATGTCCAGGATATCGGCGAAGATTTGCATGCGGTTGTCCGTGATGTAGGAATTCACCATGTCGTTCCACCGGCCCAGGTTGTGCTCCGGCCGCTGCAGGGACACGAAGAAGCTCCGGCCGGACAGGTCGGTGTCCAGGCGTGCGCCATTTGAGGTGATAACCCACGTGATGTCATTGGGGCGCTGCTCCTCGCCGGCGGAATATGGAGCACGACCGCTGAGCATGCGGGCAGTAATCCAGTCCGCCAGGACCTCGTTGTGAAACTCACCCTGGACGTTGTCAATCAGGGCGATTTTCGATTTACGACCGGATGACGAAATCAGGCGCTTGATGATTTCCTCTGGATGGTTATCGATATCCCGCCGGCTCATGCGGATGGGAGAGCACCTGTAGAGATCGGCCAGGGTTTCCACCAGGGTTGTTTTACCGACCTTGGTGCCAGCCACGGAGTCAATCACCCAGCTGGGGCGCGAGCAATTCCGCCTGTACCAGATCGGCGCCGCGAAGAAGCACCGCAGCATCGGCCGCTGCCAGGGAAAGGCTGGGCAAAAGAAGTCGAGGAACTTCTCGAACACCTCGTGATTAGGCGACGACACAGGCAAATGGCTGAAAGTGT
>CAYYBV010000267.1:0-913 GCA_964469675.1 uncultured Verrucomicrobiota bacterium | reverse complement strand
GATTCTCAGGATAGCCAGGCACGTCGCTGATGGCCTCAAAACGCCGCGCTGTGGCGAAGACAGACTCGTAGAACTCGCGCTTAACGACCAGGCCGGTCCCGTTTTTCCATTGATAGTTTTGCTTCGTTTTGCGCTGGAGCCACTCGAAGAATTTGTCCGGCGAGGTGATCTCGTAAATTTCCCGACTGTCCTTGTCGTGATCAAAAAGGGTCGTTGAGCCAAGGCGATACGGATAACCCAGCAGGCGGCGCGACGAGTCCACAAGCATCTCCTGGATGCCGACGGGCTCATGATTGATCTGGTCGCCGACCTTGACCACCCGAAAGTTTTTGAATGGCGTCTTGTTGAGTTCCTTGGCGTCATGGAGCATCGCCGGCGTAACCATCCCAGGCCGCAACGGACGGTAGAGCGGCGCGGAGTTGACCATCGTCAGGAAATCGGCGTTGGTGTGGTTTTTCAGGAAGTAGTCGGTGACGTCCCCCTTGGCTGCCCTGCTCGGAAGGATGACCTTGAGCGCCCGAGCACGCTTACACAACGACTGGGCAACACGCTCGATGTGGATATAACCCTTCTCGTCGTTGTCGCCCAGGATGACAACATCTTTGCCGGCCAGCAGCTCGGAAAATTCCTCGCGCCACTTGCCAGCACCACCGCTGCAGGTGGTGGCCACAAAACCACGACTGTTCAGCGTGTCGGCGTCTTTTTCCCCCTCGACCACGTACACCCTGCCGGCCGCCAGCACATTAGGCAAATTGTACATGATGGGCTTGATGCCCTTGATTCCCCAGCCTGCCTCGGTCTTCTGCAGGAATTCCTTCGTGCAGCTACCGTTGGCGACCTTTTCCAAGCGAACGACGGTATAAATGATGTTACCATCGGCGTCACGGTAGTGATAATCGGCAACGCGCAGGAA
>CAYYBV010000266.1:0-2844 GCA_964469675.1 uncultured Verrucomicrobiota bacterium | reverse complement strand
GGTCAACGAGGTTGAGCTTAAGTTTATCCCAAGCTTCTATGCCTGTATCACGCCTGACGCATGCGGCGGCGATCCGGTGCGTCAGCAGGCGCTTGCCGACGAGCGCAACGAGCGCAACCAGAAACAGCTTGCGGGTTTGATTTGGAAAGCCGACTTCAAGCTGGCCATCGCGCTTCGAGACACCTTGGAACGTACGCTTGGCCAAGACAACCGCCTGCATCCCGTGGACAAGAGGGTTCCATTTGTGTCGGAAGTCCGCGAGTTGCAACGCCAGTACGCGCCGGAAACGCTGTCGGCGGCTGATCGGGAAACAGTGCCCCATGAGAGCCTAAAAAAGATGCATCAGAAACTTGAGGAAGTCAGCGTTGACGTTAGGGCCACCCGCCAGAATACAAAAACCATCAAACGTTGCGTTTCGCAGACGACACAACAAAGCCAAGCAAATGGCGAGCAGCTTTGTGCCATACGCGGTGAACTGTCGGATGTAGGTAAGAATGTAAAAGTTCTTGCCGTTGTCCCGGATGTCATTGAGGCAAACAAAACGATCATTGCAGACCAAGCGAAACGACTGGCATTTATAAAACAAGCGATCACCTCTGCTGTACGGACTAGTCTTGAAGCCGCCGAGCAAAAAATTGTGGGGAAAAACTCCGATCCGTGCCTTTGCAGGCTGAACGACGAGCAACTGCTTCTCTTCCTTTTCTTGATCGGCTACCGATGGAAGAAGGAGCAGAAGAAGGTCTTCAGTAAACGGGAAATATGCTGGGCGCTGGGCCTCGATGCTTCATCGCATCCCGAAAAAGTCTCACGCAAACAGGATGCACTTGAGCTTGCTTATCCGGCGATCAAATCGCTAATTAAAGGGTTCCGTGCCATGAACGCAAAGGGCGGTAAACGGAACAATTTCACGGAAATTAGCTTCGATGCGATGGGCACGTCTGAGCGTCGAAAGCTTGGCCTTGACGACGGAGAGGATGACTGCGATAAATGAAATTGTGACAAAACACAAAATAAGTCACTTAATCTAAATATTCATAACATTATTATTTTAGGCGGGTTACGCTATGCGTAGCCCGCTTTTTTTGGGGCGAATTGTGACAACTCGGGACTGTATCTAGCGGCACAACAACAACAATGCCGCCAGAAAGGCAGTCAAGCAATGAGTATCCAACAAGCAGTGAGGGAAACGTGCAAGAAACGAGGGGTGTCCGAACGGGCCATCGCCATTGGGGCAGGCATCGAACCGGGGCTGTTCAATGCCTATGTCCACGGGAAACGCCCTAATCGTAAGAATGCCGTAAAAGTGGCCGTTGCTCTCGGAGTAGAGCCGAGGAAGCTGTTCCAAAACTTCGATCAACTCCGCTCCTACTGAGAGGAAAATGCCATGAATAATTTGAATCCGTTTTTTCAAAAACTAACCCCCGCCGCCATCGGCGTCATTGAGACCTTCACCCGGCCTGCGGTGGCAAGCGGCCTGGTGACCAAGCAGGAAGTCCGCGATGCGCTGGCCATCTTGCGGCAGGCTACCAAACCGCCTGTACACCACGTCCAGGAGCCCAACCGTTTCTTGACGGCCAAACAAGCCGCCACGGTCTGTTCCTGCTCACGTCGCACCATTGCCCGCATGATCGCCGATGGCACGCTGCCGAGCGTTCATTTGCGCCCTGGCTGCAAGAAAAGCCTGCGTATCCGGACAATCGACTTGGAACGGCTCATGCCCGCCGGCATCGCCTCCGCACGGGAGGGCGCAAAATGAACACGGAACCACGGAACAGGGAAGGCACAGAAGCCGGGGCGGCTCGTCCCGGAATCCCGCCGGAAGCGCTGGCCCTGGCCGGCGTCCGGCATGTAGACGCCACTGAGGCGGGGGAACTCTGCGGGCTGGCAGTATCCGGCCTATGGATACCCTACCGCACCCCAACAGGCGAGTCGATCCTAAACACCGGCGACCGGTTCCCGGAGCCGCGCCCGTTTGGCCGCCTGCGGCTGGACACGCCACGGGGCGGCATGAAGTACTATTCATGGCCGGGTAGCCAGCCGCACGTCTTTATCCCGACTGGCCTTACCGCCGCACTGGCGGCAAACGACGGCGACCTGCACATCATCGAGGGTGAATTCAAGGCGCTGGCACTGGCGGATGCTGGGTTTGCCGTCGTTGGCCTGGCTGGCTTTTATTGCCACGCCCGACCGCACGGGGGCGAAAACGATATAGCCCCGGAGCTTTTGCCCGGACTTCAAACGCTTTTGGGCGAATTGAAACCCCGCCGCCTGCTGTTCACGGGCGACAATGACACGGCCATCAACTATCAGTTTTCAGACGCCGCCGCCAAGCTGGCACGGGATGCTGGCGTTCCCGTGGCGTTGCCCCGCATCCCGTGGGGTGGGCCGGGCAAGGGTGCGGACGATTGCCGCGAGGCGCGTGGCGACGCCTTTCCGGCCTGGTGGCATGAGCGTATCGCCGCCGCCGTCCCGGTTCCCGCCGGCCGATGCTGGCAGGAGACGGCGCTGGCAATCCTGACACTGGAAATTCCAGCCATCACTGCCAACCCCGGTGACATCGCAAAGACCGGTAAGCGTGTCATGGAATTGCTGGCGCACGCCGAGACCGTGCCAATGGTGTTCGGACGACTGGTCAACGTGGCTGCACCTCTTTTTGGTGGTAAGACCCCACTGAGGCAGGGGTTGAGAGAGCATCATCGGCGCCAAGCGGCCGAACGGGCCGCCCATGACGTGCCCGCCCCCTTGGCGCTATCGGATGGAGAGATTGCCAATATCCACGGCAACCCCGTCCGGTTTGCAGAGTGTGGAAAAAATACCGTTCCACACTTGAATCAGGTATTCTTC
>CAYYBV010000265.1:0-2845 GCA_964469675.1 uncultured Verrucomicrobiota bacterium | reverse complement strand
GTTTCCAGTTGTCCGGATTATAGGCCGGATTTCCCTGCACATACCCGACAATGGCATCTCGCTGCGCAGTATCAGTGGCGGCAAGCCCAAAATAGGTCGGGCTGATACTTGTGGAAAAATCCGTCAGAGCGGTCGTGCAGCCGATGCAGGTTTTAATGATTCTGGCCGAATAATCGGTGGCCTGTAAAACATTTCCGGCATCCAGCAGCAAATTGCCGACCGTCCCGTTGGCATTAATCTGATATTTCCGTAAATGGCCCAGCCAGAAAGGATCGTTTGCTACCGGCTGAAAAGATCCCTCATAAACGAAATTTTCGTCCGTGGTCCGGGAAGACTGAATGGAGGCCTGCGAAAAGGAATAAGTGGCTTCACGAATAATATTGATGGCGGCTTTCACGGCGGCCACCAGTTGATCCGCATCTCCGGCAAGAAAAGCATAGCCTGATAAATCCGCATAACCCGGATCGTTGGCGCTTGCCTTGAAATTTGCCGTGGAATTTCCCGCTGTCCCCGGGTAGGGATTCGAGGAATCATAACAGGCGGCTGTCACGGTGGATGCATCATTGGCGCAACTGGACACCCCCGAAGGATAGCAGGCGGCCGCTGTCAGATTGCAGCATTTGGACGTATCCGCGGGCGTCGTGGTGGAGCAATCCTTGGCGGTTGGAAGGCCGTAACCGGAGGTGCTGCCGGCATTGGCTTCGTTGGGATTATCCGTGCCTCCGTAATACGCCATCCAGTTGAGCGTGTTTCGCAAATAAGGAGGCATAGCGGCGCCAAAACCAATGACAAAAACCTTGTAGCCCGCATCATAAAGCGCTTTGGCCTTGGCCACGGGCTCGCGTCGGTTTTTATAACGGTGCGCTTCGCATTCGCTTCCGTCTCCGCTGCAGGCAAAGGTATCCGACCCGTCCGTAATGAGAATGACAAACTTGGCACGGCAGGCTTTTGCGGCGTCAGCAGCCTTGTGGGCGTCCAGATACAGTTTGGCTTCTTTCATGGCGGTTGCAAGCGGCGTTCCGCCGCTTGCCGATTCACCGTTTACACAGCTTGCGGAACCACTGCCGCTTGTGGCGGAACAGCTTGTATTGTTTGCGCAATAAATCAGGCTGTATTTGGAGCCGATGGCCCGGATCAGCGAATTGCATCCGCTTGTGTAACTGTTGCCCGTATCATCGTCATCACAGTTGTAATACCTCATGTATCCCAGTCTTACACCCAGGCTTCCCTCATCGGCCGTGGTGATGCTGCCATCGGCATTGTCATCCAGAATATTGAAGGCGGATCGTTTGGCGATGTTCAGACGGCTGCATTTTTTATCGCACCCTCCCGAGACACAGGCCATGGAGCAGGAACCGGTTGTAAACGCCACATTGCAAGGCGCCGTTGTGCAAGCCGTCTGGCAATACTTGCCGCTGAAATTCGATTTGTGGGAGGTGGCGCAAAAACCATCCTTGCAGTCTTTCCAGAATTCACTGTATCCGCAGTGATAGAAATTCGGCGTGCAGGTTGCGTCATGCGCATAATAAGTAAAGCCACCGGCCATGGAACTGTTGCAATATCCGTCGGTCCGGCCGCAATTGGTTCCACGGCAGTTCTTCACATCCGCCGTTCCTGCCGCATTGGATGCATAATAGGTTTCCGCCGCCTTGGAACTGGAACAAAAGCCGTTGGCGCAACCGCTGCCCACGCAATTCACGGTATCCGCCGTGCCACAGGCGGACGCCGCATAATAGGTCACAGCGGATTTGGCGCTTTCGCAATAGCCGCCGCTGCAACCGGTGCCGCTGCAATTGGCGGCATCGGGATAACAGGCGCTGGTGGAACCGTACGTCAGATCATCGCCTGAAGGATTCCAGAGCATGCTCCCGGAAAGATCCAGCAAGAGCAAAGCATCCGGCTGCGTGGAAGAAACAAACAGAGACTCTTCACCGGCCGCGGGCGCCGTGGCGTTTCCGGCACGACCCAAAAAAACCAGAAAGGCCAACGCCATCATCAGCAAAACCAATCTTTGCGTTTTCATAAAACCTCCTTAACGCATCATCGTTGAAATTTCGACGGGACCGTAACCAATGCCCGTATGGATCATTATGGTGGTATTATAGGTTGTGTTGCGGCCGGTCACCTGGACATTGTACGCTCTCTGCCCCCATTGCTGACCGCCGCCGATGGAGTAGCCGGTCAGGGGCAAAAACACCGGCCCGGTCGTGGGAGTGGTAGGCGTGGAAATGGTATAAACGGAATTGGGATCATTGGCGGAATCCACCCGCTGATACCAGGTTCCGCCGATTTTGAAAGCGTTGGGGGTCAGGTCGGACGTGACGGACGCCGCGATATTCTGGGGGTCGAAATTTCTCATCATGCTGTGAATTCCCGCTTCGGCGGCAATCATCGCCTTTTTCTGCCCGACGGTTTGGGAGCTGATCTTGAGATCGCTCGTGGACAAGTCGATAATCAGAAAGGTCAGAGCAAAAAGAACAACGCAGGCCAGAAGCGCCGTCAGCAAAATAAATCCTTTTTGAGAGGATAATTCTCTTTTACTGTATCGCATGGTTCCTCGGAATGACACTTGTAGAGTAAATAATTTTTCTGGGTTCATTTTTCTTCGTGTCTATGCTTTCGGTTTCCACGGCCAGGACAATGTCGATCCGGCGGATATTGGGAATGTTCGCCGGGAGACCGCCGGCGGCAATCTCGGCGCCGGAGCTGTCAAAATAACGGAAAACGGGAATGCCCAGGGTGTTGTTGATAATTTTTCCGGTGCGCGGCATTCCGCTCGCCACAGTGTCGCCAAAAAAAGGCTGAGCGGTTCCGCAGGCGGTTGCCGTGCTGGATGTGCGCGAAA
>CAYYBV010000264.1:0-2851 GCA_964469675.1 uncultured Verrucomicrobiota bacterium | reverse complement strand
GTTGTCACTCCGGATCACATTGAAATCGGCAGTTTTCTGGCGGCGGCGGCGGTCACTGGCGGCGACCTGACGATTGCCCCAGTTTCCCGGCATGATATGGCCCCGATCATGCACCCGTTCCAGACGCTGGGCATGGCCTTGACGCTCGACGGGGACGGCCTGAAAATTGTGTCACGGCGGCGGCCGCGCGTGTGTTCCGAGTTGGGTTTGGCCATACCTTCTCTCGGGGACGGGCCCTGGCCTAATTTCCCATCCGATCTCATGAGCGTTGCGATTGTGGCCGGCACGCAGGCGCAGGGCACGGTGCTCTTTTTCGAAAAAATGTTCGAAAGCCGTATGTATTTTGTGGACCGGCTCATTGAGATGGGCGCGCGGCTGGTGCCCTGCGACCCGCATCGCGTGGTGGTGATCGGTCCGGCGAGCCTGCATGCCATCCCCGTTTCCAGTCCCGACATCCGCGCCGGCATGGCGCTCCTGATTGCCGCGCTCTGCGCCAAAGGCACGAGCGTCATCAATAATGCCGAAGTGATTGACCGCGGCTACGAGCGTGTCGAGGAACGCCTGCGCGCGTTGGGCGCCGATATTGTGCGCGAGGCATAAGCTGCGGCCCATTGGCATAATGGCGGGCGCAGTTTGTTGCTCGAATTTTTCTGTGTTGTTGACTGGTCCAATGATGCCTTGTGCATGGGCGGTTTTCCCGCTATTCTTCTGCTAAATATCGGGGTGTGCTTTTGTTGGGTTGCATGCCGGATAAAAAAGATGGCTTTGGTCGTGTGCCCAGGCTCCGTAACTTTGATTAAGTATGAATAGTGCTGATGCCACCAAAAACAGCGTTGGGTTGGTTGTGACGCAATACGCCCGAATTCGCCTGCCGCCGGAGGGGCTGGTCCTGGAAAATGGCGCGAGTCTACCGGAACTGCAGGTGGCCTACGAAAGCTACGGCGCGTTGGCCCCCGCCGCTGATAACGTGGTTTATATTTGCCACGCGCTTACGGGTGACGCGCATGTGGCCGGCTATCACAACACACAAGATCAAAAAGCCGGCTGGTGGGACGCCATGATCGGGCCGGGAAAAGGGATCGACACCAACCATTTTCATGTGATTTGTGCCAACATTCTCGGCGGTTGCATGGGGACGACCGGGCCGGCCTCGCTCAATCCGCGCACAGGCCGCCCCTACGGGTCGTCTTTTCCGGCGATTACCACTGGCGATATTGTTCATGTCCAGTACCTCCTGCTGCAGCATCTGGGCATCCAGCGCCTGGCGGCCGTCATCGGCGGCTCGTTTGGGGGCATGCAGGTCCTTGAATGGATCCGCCGTTATCCGCAGGTGGTGGGCAAAGGCGTTTGCATCGCGTCGGCCATGAGCCTTTCGGCCCAGGCGCTGGCGTTCGATATTGTGGGCCGTAACGCCATCCAGGCCGACCCCGCCTGGGCCGGTGGCGATTATTACGGCAATGCGCAAACACCCGACCAGGGCCTGGCCCAGGCGCGCATGATCGGGCATATTACCTATTTATCCTCGGAAAACATGAAGCGTAAATTCGGGCGTGAAAAAAAGGCCATCCATGCGCCGCTGCCGCGCTTTGCCACTCCGTTCCAGGTGGAAAGCTATTTGGATTATCAGGGATCCAAGTTCGTTGACCGGTTTGATGCCAATTCCTATCTGCACATTACCGAGGCCATGGATGTTTTTGACCTGGCCGAGAATTGCGCCGACCCGGCGGAAGCGTTTGGCTCCGTTGATCCGCGCGCGCACATCCTGGTCGTGGGCCTTAGCTCCGATTGGCTCTTCCCGCCGGAACAGTCGCTGGCCGTGGCCCGGGCGTTAGTGCGCGCCGGGAAGCACGTTTCCTATTGCCTGCTATCGTCGCCTTATGGTCATGATGCCTTTCTGGTCGAGGTCGAACGTTTGGCCGATGTGTTGCGCACGTTCCTTGAATCAGCAAAAGCCTCTTGCGCGGATAAGTGCGCGCCGAACCGGCCGCCGCCCGCGCCTGTGCCGCCCCGCCGATTGGCGCGTAAAATAGTTCCCGGTGAATTGGAGCACGAGGATTATATCCGCATTGTCGAACAGATTGCGCCCCAGACGCGGGTCCTTGACCTCGGCTGTGGTAATGGCGAACTGCTGTGCGAGCTAATGGCCCGCAAGCGCATTACGGGCCTTGGTATGGATATCGACCTGGAGCATGTCATTGGCGTTCTGCGCAAAGGCCTGGATGTGTTTCAATGCGACCTCGATGCGGGCTTAAGCGTTATCCCGGACGGGGCTTATGATTATGCCGTGCTCAGCCAGACCTTGCAGGTGGTGCGCAAGCCACGCCTGGTCCTTAACGAAATGCTGCGCGTGGCGCGCGAGGGGATCGTGATCTTCCCCAATTTCGGCAATTGGCGGCATCGTTTGCGCCTGGGATTCAGTGGCCGGATGCCGGTTTCCGGCACTTTGCCTTTTGAGTGGTATGATACGCCCAATATCCATCTTTCAACGCTGAAAGATTTTCATGCCCTGTGCCGTATGGATCATATCCGCATTGTGGATACCGTGTGCATTTCGCGCGGCTGGGGCGACTCCGCTTTGCTTCGCTTGGGCTGGCGTAATCTGGGGTCCGACCGGGTTTTGATCCGGATCGCGCGGCAAAGTTGAATCCCGACTCGGTGCCTACTACGATCCATCCGTCGCTCCAGGAGCCATGTATGACAGGCGCGGTGTTCCTGGTGGGGTCAGCCCTTAGAATAAAAAATAACGACTTGTGTGGATCTGCAATTAAGAAATAATAAAAGTCGCACCAGCGGCTTGAGCACTACGCCGCTAATGTGGCGACCATGCGCTGGCCTTCCGCAGGCAGGCTTG
>CAYYBV010000263.1:0-2861 GCA_964469675.1 uncultured Verrucomicrobiota bacterium | reverse complement strand
GATTTTGACCGGATCATCGGTTGTCATGGCGCTGCTCATGCTGCTGATTTTCGGTGGGGGAGCGATTAATGACTTTGCCTTTCTTTTGTTGTTAGGCACAGTCATTGGAACTTTTTCATCGGTCTATATCGCCACGCCAATCATGCTGTTGATGCGGCGCCTGCTGAAGAAGCCGGAAGAGGGGGTTCCCGCGCGTTGAAAGTGTGGAAAACCATTCCCAGTGACGGGCCCCTGGCGACTGAACTTGCAAGCACGCTTGATCTCCCTCTGCCCGTTGCGGAGATGCTGGTGGGTCTTGGCTACCGGGACACAGCCGCCATTGAACGATTTTTAAATCCTCGGCTCAGTGATCTTTCTGATCCTTTTTTGCTGCCCGATATTGAACCGGCGGCCCGGCGGATTCAGCAGGCCATCCTGGCTAACGAATCCATTGCCGTGTATGGCGATTATGACGTTGATGGCATTGTCAGTACCGGCTTGCTCGTTCGGGTGCTTCAGCGTCTGGGCGCCCGGAAAGTGAAACCCTATATCCCGGATCGGCAGGAAGAGGGTTACGGGTTGAGCTTGGCTGCGCTCAAGCGCTGCCTGGCGCAATGCCGCCCGAGTCTTTTGATAACGGTGGATTGCGGCACCAATGATTCACAGGCTGTCCAACTGGCCCAGGCGGCGGGTATTGACGTTATCATTACCGACCACCACGAATGCGGCAGTCAACCGGCTGGGGCGTTGGCCGTGGTCAACCCCAAGATCGGTCAGAATAATAGCCTCAAAATTCTGGCGGGCGTGGGGGTGGTATTCAAGCTTTGCCACGGGTTAATTAAAATCGGGCGGAGCCAGGGATTAACCGCCGCGCAAAACATAGATTTACGTGAGTATCTGGACATTGTAGCCGTTGGCACGGTTGCGGATATGGTGCCGCTGACCGGTGAAAACCGGATTCTAGTGCGGCATGGTTTAAAACAGATGAACCAGCCCGTGACATCACGCTGGAAGGCGCTGGTGGATGTTGCCGGTATCCGGGGCACAATTGATGCCCAGCACATCGGTTACGGCCTGGGTCCGCGCCTGAACGCCGCCGGTAGGATGGGTAATGCGGATATTTCCCTAGAATTCATGCTTACAGCGGATATGAAACGTGCCCGCGAAATTGCCGTGGATTTAAATGGTATTAACCGGGATCGACAGAAGATCGAGTCGCAAATTGTGACAGCGGCCATACGTGAAATCGACGGCTATTTTGATGCGCAAAAGCATTATGGCCTTGTAATTGCCAATACTGACTGGCATGCGGGAGTGATCGGCATCGTCGCCTCACGCTTGGCGGCGCATTACCACAGGCCGGTCGTTGTCATTGCCTTTGATCCAAGCGGGGTGGGGCGCGGGTCATGCCGGAGCATCGAGGGCTATCACCTCCTAAAAGGACTTGAGCAATGCCGTCAATACCTGCTAGGCTACGGCGGCCATGAGATGGCAGCAGGGCTGGATATAAACCGGGACCAGTATGAAGCCTTTCGAACGGCTTTCAATAAGGTCGTGCAGGCCAATCTTGCGGGGCGTGATTTACGGCCAACCCAGTGCATTAACGCCTGGATTAAACTTGAACAGGCAGATGATTCCCTGTTGACGGCCATGCAAGCACTCCATCCATTTGGGCAAAATAACCCCATGCCGGTCATGGCCGTGCGCGCCGTGCGTATCCAAAAGCCGCCGCGCCGGGTTGGCGTAAATCATCTGCGTTTTACAGTCGGCGATGGCCAGACGAGTCGCTCCGCCATTGCCTTCCGCATGGCCGATAGCCCCATTCCGGATGGGCTGGTGGATATTGCGTTTACCTTCCAAAAAAATAATTTTATGGACAATGCGACCTTGGAGATGAACGTGCAAGATATAAGGCCGGCGGAATGAAATGTGGCGAAGCAAGCCTTAAGGCGCAAGCATTGAGAATGAGGTAAAATCACATGGACCTTGTGTTCCGTATGCGCTCGGCTGTATTCTGTGGGGGGTAAAGGTTTAATATGATTATTCGTACGCAAGCTTATCCTCGGGCCGGGCTGATTGGAAATCCATCGGATGGATATTTCGGCAAGACCATCGCTTTTGTCTTTCGAAATTTCCGTGCCGAGGTTGTGTTGTATGAAACACCCGAAATCGAAATCTTGCATAATACCCGGGATCACTCCCGGTTTAAAAACATGCACCGGCTGGTGGAGGATGTCCGCCTCTGCGGCTATTATGGCGGCATCCGCCTCCTGAAGGCCGCCATTAAGCAGTTTCATGATTATTGTCGCGATCATGGTGTCGTGTTGGAAGATCGTAACTTTACAATCCAGTATGACACAAGTATTCCTTCCCAGGTTGGCCTGGCCGGATCCAGTGCCATTATCACCGCCTGTCTACGAGCCCTCATGCAGTTCTATAACGTGCGCATTCCGAAGCCGGTTCAAGCCAATCTAATCCTGTCAGTTGAAAAGCACGAGCTGGGTATTTCCGCCGGGCTGCAGGACCGTGTGGCCCAGGTGTATGAGGGGCTGGTCTATATGGATTTTGATCGTAAGATCTTAAAACGCCAGGGCTATGGTTGTTACCAGCCTTTGGCGCTGAAATTATTGCCGCCCCTTTACATTGCTTACCGCACCGACTTGTCCGAATGTTCGGACGTTTTCCATAATGACATTCGCAGTCGTTTTGAGCACGGTGATCAAGAAGTGATCGCCGCCATGGATTTTTGGGCGGATTTGGCTGACCAGGCGCGCACACTCCTGCTGCAGGGCAATGGTCATGCGATCGCACCCCTGCTCAACGCTAGTTTTGATCGCCGTCGCCAGATATACAAGCTCAGCGCCGATAACATTGCCATGGTC
>CAYYBV010000262.1:0-2866 GCA_964469675.1 uncultured Verrucomicrobiota bacterium | reverse complement strand
CGATGCCGTGCCTGGTTTAAAACGATGGCCCTATCCGTGATCCTACTGGCGGGCAACCTTATTCCATGTGGGCTCATGGCCGCCGCGCCCGCAGCCATGAATTTGACAATTGTCAACCAGAGCGGATATAGCGATGATCTGGTCTATGTGATCATGATTTGTGATAGCCCGGTCGGTTATCTTGACTTCCAAAATCATGTCCTGGTCGAGACACCTGCTTTTGCCATAAACGCAGCAACCATGACGGCGAGCTTGTCCCAGATCAAAACGTACAGTGGCGACGGTACCTGCACAATTGCCTGTCCGGCCATGGGCAGCTCCAGAATATACTTTGCTTTCGGCAAGAACTTCGATCAAATGAATGGTTTTGCCGTGTCCGGCCCTGAGAAGGGCGCGTCTAATCCAGTGCGCTGGGCCATGTTTGAGGTCAACCTTTCCGGTAACAAATTTCTGAACCAAAGCAATGTTGATTTTTTTAGTGCCGCGTATACCTTAACCGCAATCAATGACAGTGGCGAACAGGTCACCGTAGGCATTGCCACGCCAGCGGAAACCATTTTTGAGCAGTTTGAGTCGATCCTAGGTTCGGATGACAGCGGGCAACAGTATGGGAATGCCAAAGTTTTTAAATCTTTGATTATAAAGGATTCGGCCGGCGCAGTGGTGCGCGTTCTTTCACCGAAAGCCGCGGCCTTGAGCGATGTTAATGCCGATGCCGCTGTGCCCCAGATGTGCAGTCATTATTTTGACGATTATATCAACAACCATTGTTGGAAGCCAGGGCGGACATTTTCGTTTTCCAGCAAGCTCGCTTCCGACCCGGCCACCTATTATGGCAAAGTGAGCGCGGATGGACAGACCCTTTCGATCTACACCGATGACGCGATGACAATCCCCTATGCGGTTCCATCGCTTCCGCGTCCGAGCAATTCCTGGGGGAGCCCCGGTTTCACGTCAAGGCCTGATTTGTGGCACAATGTTGGTGCGATCAGCACCGTTGCAAGCAATATTGATTGGGGTTATCTGCTTTTCGGGCAGGATGGCTACAGCGTTGGGCCTGGTGCTTATTGGATCACTGATCCAGTGGCCATGGCAATTCCGATTTCCATCGTCCGCGGAGTCATGCATCTTGACAATGGCCGGGTCGATTGGAAGGACAGTGCGAAATATTATCAGGGAACCAACGGCGTCAGCACCTCGGGGTTCCCGGTTTTTTATTACGGGAAAATTCTCCATCAGTTTGGCCTTGCCGGCAAAGTTTATGCGCTCTCGTTTGATGATGTTTACGGGACCGACTCTGGTGTAGCCTTCACCGATCCGGCCGTAACTCTTACGTTGCATCCGTTCGCCGCCACGTCGGCTGTCGGTCCATGCATCAAAGCCAATGGCGCAACCAATGAAATAACGGTTAATTACCCTGAGCGCGTGTCCATCAGCGCACAAATGAATCCAGGGATTTATGTGGGTCTGCCGGTGGACTGGTGGGTTGTCGCCTATGCGCATTCCGGCGCATGGTATTACCTGAACAACCGATTGCAGTGGACGCCTTTCCAGGGTGGTGCGCTGTTTTGCCGGCCCGTCTACCAGGGGCAGCTCCGTTATCTTGCGCCCTATACAGTTTTGAACAACTTCGCGCTGCCCTGCGGAACTTATGACTTTTGGTTCGGCGTTGATTATCCCATGGATGGCATTTTGGAGCTGAATGGCGCGATCCGGGTTGATAAAGTCACCGTGAATGTGCGGTAAGCCAGGCAAAATCTAATTATCCCAGGTGGTACAGAATCAAGTTTCCCCAATGTCATCTTGACACTTTTAGTTCTGTTGAATAACCTTGCTGTACATATTCTCCCAAACGCGAAGGAGTGGATTCAATGAATGAACTTAAAATCGGCTGGGCCACCCGTGATGTTTCCACGGATCAGCCGGTCAATATTATAGGTCAATTTCACATGCGGATATCGGAGGGGATCATGGATCCCTTGACGGTCAGCGCGTTGGTTATCGACAATGGCAATGACCTGGTTATTTTTCTTTCCGCGGACCTTGCGTTGATAGGCTGGGGACTGCTTGATAAAGTACGTGCTAGGGTTGCGGTCATCAACCCAGCGATCCCGGTTGATAAAATCCTGATGAACGCGACGCACACGCATACCGGCGCGAGTTATTTCGGTGGAAAAGATCAGGTTTCGTCAATGCCCCGGGAGTGGGATTTGACCACGGAAGTGCCGCATGATGGCATCGAGATTGCCTCAAGCGATGCATATTGCCATTTTCTGGTGACACAAGTGGCGGAGGCCATTGACGAGGCTTATGCAAAGCGGGCGCCCGGTGGGATTGCATACGGTTATGGTTATGCGGTCGTCGCGCATAGCCGCCGCGTTGTTTACTTCGATGATCTTTCCAAGCGCCCCAGCGAGCGTGCCAATTCCACGCATGGTGTGAACGGGCATGCCGCCATGTACGGCAACACCAACGACGAAAACTTCAGCCATTATGAGGCAGGGGCCGACCATTTTATCAATCTGCTTTATACCTTTGATCTGGAGGGTAAGCTCACCGGGGCGCTTATCAACATTCCCTGTCCATCGCAAAATTCAGAGCGGGAACGCCGGCTGTCGGCTGATTACTGGAACGATATCCGTGTGGCCTTGCGCAAGCAATATGGCCTCATCTTTATCCTGCCGCAGTGCGCGGCAGGCGGGGACCTTGCGCCGCGCATCCTGCACTACAAAAAGGCACAGGAGCGCCGCTTTAAGCTTAAATATGGATTGGTGCCGGCTGAACCAGTGCTTACGGATATTGAACTCGCCTCGCGCAAGGATATCGCCGAGCGGCTGCTGGCGGCCTTCAACGAGGCGCTGCCCTG
>CAYYBV010000261.1:0-2867 GCA_964469675.1 uncultured Verrucomicrobiota bacterium | reverse complement strand
AAACATGGGAGCGATAGTAGACAGAACAAAACCAATCCCACCACTTGTTGTATCCATGTTTTTTTCATTTTGATCGTCCCTTTCCTGTCTGACTATGGCGATGTAGTTGACTGACTGGCCAAGATGCTATCGGCTTGTTGCTGGACGAGGGGGGTCACACCGTCGGTTGCCAGTGCCTCAAGCTCGGCACGCACCGCATCCACTCCTTCTATCTGTGCTCGAATACGATAGACGCCTATTTGTGCACGTTGGCGAATATTCTCTTGATTGGCCCGTTCTACAGCCAAGTCATATGCTTGGAGTGCGAGTTCCATTTGGCCCTGCTGCAATAGTTTGTCTCCAGCATAAAGTAACCCGCGTCCTTTTGAATTTTGGTCTTGAATAATCTGTTGGCACAATTGGGCACTGTGCTCAATGTCACCGGCCTTCTCCAAAAAAATGGCTCCATCAAGACGATGTGCGGTGGCTCGTTCAGTGTCAATTTGGGCAGCTTCAGATGCCAGTTCAAACGCAACTTTGGTATTGTTATTTTGCGCTTCGTATTGCGAAAGGCGCAACAGCGCAGATGGGCTTGTCTTGTCATACTCGACAAAACGTTTTAGGTATAAGAACTCCTTCTCTGGGTTATTGAGCATCGGGCTTTGAAAAAGGATAATTAGTTCTTCTAATGCGTCTCGGTCATATCGATCTCTGCGCAAGTTTTTTTCCAGAGACTGCGCATACTCCGCCAATTTTCCGTCCCGATCGAGGCTAATGTATAACTGGTTTAGCCTAAGCAGGCGTGCCTGCTGGTTGGTGACCTCCCGCCCCCCCTCCACACTGGTTCCCGTCCTGGTCTTGACTGTATGCTTGCCCGTGGCGGTTGAATGGAGAGAGGCGGCATTGCCGCAGGTGCCTGTGCCTACGCGAGTGCTGGTGGCGATAACCGGATGATTCTTGCACAACCAAATCGCACCTGCCGTTATTGTACCCACGAGAATGGTTCCAATGATTATGTAAAATCTGCGCATATCATCCCTCGTTAAGCCGAATTCACCTTAACTAATTGTACCATTTATACTTAAAACGTTTTTTCGATTAACGCATGCTATTTTATCCGCACTGTCATCCTTCCCTCAGCATCAACCAGAATTTCCTTTGGCGGCATCGGGGTTGGGTTTCGGCGGCCACGAAGGCCTTACATCCCAGCCACATGGGAAGCAATCTATACCACTTTCACTATAAGAACAAATGTGGTGCGCTTGGCGGCGTGTCACAAGCGCTGGGGCCACGGTTAGTTGGATGCTTTCAAGTAATCATCCATCGATCATTCTTCCTTCACACTTCCAAATCTCCCCGGACAACGCCGGAACCCTATGGAAGGTCACGATGGCCGCAGTTGCAGGGATGTCCGCCAGCGCCATTCTTTTCAAGATAATTTATGAGCGCGTTTTTATAACACTCCAACGTAAAGGTCAGAACAACTTGCTGAACCACCCCTGATTGATGCCGACGAAGTACAACGCTGTGATGATGGTACCGATAATGACCACGGGTATAATTAGCTTGATGACGCGCCAAATTGCGAGACCGGCAAGGACGAGCCGAGCACCCCACAGCCACTTATCCTCGATAGGTATCTGCACCAAGAAGCTCACGATGATCAGAGCGACCAAGACAACCACGATCAGGATATTTGAGAATAACTTGCCCACCATAACAAGATCTCCTTCATTTATGCAAATCGGTGACGTAGATGAGATGGAAATTGACGCCGACCGGCCAACCACATCGAGACACCGAGCATTCCCAGCACGGCGGCGGTGGGTTCCGGCACTGGGTAGTTGACCTCCAAGCGCCAGTGGGCGTACTCGCCCTGGCTTTGGTTGACCAAGTCGGGAAGCGCGACGGTCAAAATCGTGCCGTCCACCGGCAGGTCGTAATAAACCGGCGCCGCCGCCTCGGCGTCATAAACACGGGCGCTGTTCAGGTCGGCGGCATCCGTCACCTTCAATTTCAGGAAGTCAGTGCTGGACACGGTGGACGGTGTCGTCAGACAAAGAAACAGGTCGAACGCCTGCGCGCCCAGCGGCTTGTATTCCGCCATATACCGGGTCTCACCGATATAGGAATGAACCGTGAAATAGGATGTGTACGGAGGGGACGGCATGTCGAACTCACTGTCATAAGCGTCTTTTCCCTCGGAATAGGCCGTGCCTGTATAGGCATAAAACGACATGGCACCCGGCGTGCCCGTTACGGGTGCGTTATTGCCGGTATTGGCGACCTGGATCGTGCCGGAATGAGCGGTTACGGTTGCCAACCACGCAATTGCCAACAACGCCATTCCGGCGCCCCATGCGCCGCACGTGCTTTTTTCAGGTTTCACCATCTTGCTTCTCCTCCTTTTTCAAACGCGGGCCGAATCGTCCTCGCCGGCGATCTTTCCTGCTGGTCACCCGGTCTCACCACCCGGTATACGCGAGAACAGCGGAAATCTTGCGCGCGGTCACCGTCCAAGGGGGAAAGATGAAGAAAATACCAGGGCGGCGTCGAAGCCGCCGTCACTCCGAGGGAGGCTGCCGCCTCGGGGAACCTGCGCCGGAAGGCGCCGTGGATTGCGGCGGGTCCTCACGCCGCAATCCTACCGGCCGGCTGCCGCCTCAGGATAATCCAGCCGCGCCCCGCGTTTCACGCGGGAGTGTTTCCCCGGGGCGGCGCGTTATGGTTCAATGTTCCCCCGGAACCAAAGGAGACGCGCATCATGGGATTTGCCGAGGACCGCTATGAACGCATGAAATACCGCCGCTGCGGGCGGAGCGGGCTGCTGCTGCCGGCGGTTTCGCTGGGGCTGTGGCACAATTTCGGGACGCGGGCGGACCACGCGG
>CAYYBV010000260.1:0-2880 GCA_964469675.1 uncultured Verrucomicrobiota bacterium | reverse complement strand
CCCCCACGGCGGGGACCAAGGGCGAGGCAGTGCGCCGGCTGGCCGCCGAACTCGGCGCATCGGTCCGCGACGTGTTCACCATCGGCGACGGCCAGAACGACCTGAGCATGCTTGACCCCACCGCCGCCGGCCTGCCCGCCTGCGTGGCCAACGCCCAGCCCGAGGTGCATGCCGCCGTCCGGCGCACCAACGGTTTTGTCGCCTCCGCCCAAGCCATCGCCGGCGTGGTCGAGGCCCTCAATTTTTACACGCAGCAGCAGGCCTGACCGGCTTGGGGGCAAGGCGCCGGCAGCGGCCAGAGACTTTCACCTGTGATCCCCACAGGCCCTTCAACCTGGATGGCCAATCGTGTTCCGGCAATGCTTCGTCGAAAATACAACCATGTTTTCATGATGCTGCCGTCTCTCCTGCTGCCAACACGATGATGAGCACAAGAAGAAGCCACATCAAGGTAGCTATTCCCACCAAAATTGCACCCCATAAGCCCCATGCATATTGCACTCGGGCAAAGTGCTCTTCCGAATCCCATCTTTTCCCTTCCCACGCCCATTCCCGTCCTTTGAAAAGAAGCACGAAATTGAAGACAATGGGCAAGAGAAGCGAAATCAATGCCAGTGGAACGCCGTTGCACAATCCCCAAATCCAGGTAAACCAGAAGGCTCCCCAAGAAAGTTTGCGGGCCTCTTCGGGGAGTTCGGACGGCGCGCAAGGCCGGCCGGAAGTGTTCTCTAACGCTGCATGCGCCAGGGAATTGGCCCATGGGACTGCCGCCGTGCGATTATTCGTTGGCACGCCACATTTTGGGCAGATTACCGCGCCGAGCATTATGGGCTTGCCACAACTGGTGCAAAAAGCGCTTTCCCCCGCTACTGGCCATGGAGTGCCACGCTCCACCGTTTCGTTCTCGGTGGACACGCGCCGGACGCGTGGAAGTGTTCGGCCTCCCGCATCGTCCTCATGATCGGGGGGTTGATTTTGATTCTTTCTGACATTCCGGCGAACGTTGCCGTCATCGCCTTGACCGGCATATGTTGACGTGTCTTGCCCTGCATCTGACAGGTCTTGTTGTGACGCCGACCTAGGCGTGAGCGCCCGTTCCTTGACTGGTTTGATGGCTGCCGCAGCAACCACCGATGCTGGCACCGGTTTCGGCATCAACTCCGGCAACTCGGCCAACGGGCGCCAGGACCGCTGATCCGGCGAAATTTCATGAAAGCGTGAAATCTTTCCGGCGCTGATCAGACCACGCACGTGATCTGGCGTAAACGGGCCGGTGACGCCCCCTTTCCAACGCAAAAAATAAGCCAAATCCATAAGACCATTCCCTATTCTAAAATATCTGACACTTTCCAGCTATTTTTGTAGACTAGAAAAATATTCCAAAATTTACGTATCGGGATCCCGCCTTTGGTGCTTGATTCAATCAGTACTTTTGCCATGGCGGTCGTCCCTGATACGGATAACTTCTTTATTTCCCATGAGGTCGGCGCAAACATCTTCTTCGCTGATGTCGGATCGTCCCAATATGCCGTCCCCCACTCATCTTGTGCCTGGGCTTTCAACATGCCAATGATGACCGCGGGGATTTGTTCATTTGCGCAAGATTCCGCCTCTTTGGCACGCAATACATCGCGTGCTTTACGGTCCGCCTCCTGTTGTTGGCGCAACTGTTCCCGTTCGGCCGCCAGCCGTGCCTGCTCGGCCTCCCAAACCCGCCGTTGCTGTTCCTGTTCGGCCGCCAGCCGCGCCTGCTCCGCTTGACGGGCGAGTTCCTTTTGCTTGGCCATTTCGGCCGGCATCCAATTGCCATCATACATGGCGTACCCATGCTTGTTCAAAAAAGCCTCAAGGCCACGGTCGCATTCACGTTTGACGTAGGCGTCCCTGATGCTGGCAAGGTCACGTTCCACCGTTGCGGTTTCCCGATAGCTTCCAGCATAAAAGGGAAAGCCATAGGACTTGTACAGGCGTTCCTTTTCCTTCGGCATGTATTCTTCAGTCAGCGTTTCCCGTGCATGCTGATTTTTTCGCAGTATGGCGCCAATTTCCCGGTCACCAAGCTGTTTGGCAAGTTCCGGCTCGAAATGGACGCGGACATCGGTTGGCAGGTCGACGATGGGCACGGAGATTCCGTTGATGCGTAGGTTGGGATAAGCCCCCGTCATATATCCCTCATATTTCCGACCACGGTTATCGGCAAAGCTAATTCGTTCGCGCCGTTCCCACGGACGGTATTTTTCATGGATCGTTTTTTCCGCCATTTCCCGAGTCAGCAACGGAATCGTTTGGTCAACGTGGCGTTGCGTGTTAAGCCTGGCCAGTTCCTCGATTTCCTGGTGTGTTCGCCGGTTGGTGGCCAACGGATATGGCAACCCATTTTCCTTGGCTATGGACTCGATGGTAATGCGGTCGGCGGTTTCTGAAAAAAAACGCCTCTTTAATTCTTCCACCTTTGGTTGCCAGTCGTGTGGTACTTGGGCAGATGCCGCCAGGGCAGAAATAAAAAAGGTTCCGACAAGGTGCGGGATGGTTTTCATGCCTCTTTCCTTCGATGAAGCGCGGGTTGGTGATTGGTTATGGCAGGACATGGCGGGCAATATTGCTCGGACAGGCCGGCGGAACCTTGCTGATGTCATAACTCTTTCCTGTTGAAGGGCAGACAGGGTTGGCTTGTTTCAGATATCTCTGCACTTGGTCGGCGGTCGGCGCGTCGGTACCAAGCGCGAGCATTGCTTGCTGTTGGGCACCGTCAATTTGCCGCATGTTGTTTATACATGCATTGCTTTGACTTGCATTGCGGGCATTAAAAAAACTTGGAATGGCGATGGCGGGTAATAAAACAATAAAAAACGCGATGGTGGCATATCCCATGATCAAACC
>CAYYBV010000259.1:0-2896 GCA_964469675.1 uncultured Verrucomicrobiota bacterium | reverse complement strand
TGTGCAAAAACCGGGGCATGGCGCACAGTTAAACCGGAGTAAGCCGCACACCCTGACCGGAGCAAGACGCACACTGAGACCGGAGTAAGGCGCACACTTTTTCAAACAGTGGGGACCGAGAAAAGCGCTGGTTAATCCAAAGTATGGCATGCTACTTTCCCATCAAACAAGGAGAGAGACATGCCCCAGGAGCGATTAACCATGCGAAAAATCAAAGAAATCTTGCGTTTAAAATATGAAGCAGGCTTATCCAACCGGGCGATCGCCGGGGCCTGCAACATCTCCAACAGCACGGTTGGGGAATATTTGCGTCGCGCGGAGGCGGCCGGGATCGGTTGGCCGGTGGACGAGCTGAGCGAAGACGAATTATATGAAAAGCTGTTCGGAGAACCAGCCGCAGCGCCGGAAAAAGCCAGGCCGCTGCCGGATTGGGAGGCGGTGCGCAAAGAATTGCGCAAAAAGGGGGTTACGCTCCGCCTCATTTGGATAGAGTATATCGAGCAATATCCGGATGGCTACAAACATTCCCAATTCGAGGAATACTACCGGCGCTGGAAGAAAACCCACGGGGAACCCAGTATGCGCAATACCCACGTGGGCGGCGAACAGATGCAGGTGGATTATGCCGGTCTGAAAATGGCGCTGGTCAACCCCGAAACGGGAGAAGTCAGCCAGGTCCCGGTCTTTGTGGCCATCTTGCCCGCCAGCAACTATACCTATGCCGAAGCCCAATCCAGCGCGAACCAGTGCAACTGGAACAATGGGCATGTTCGCGCCATCGAATTTTTTGGGGGTGTGGTGCGGATTGTGGTCCCGGATAATCTCAAAACGGGGATCACCAAACCGAATTACTACGAGCCGGAGATTAATCCCGCTTACCAGGCCCTGGCCGAGCATTTCCAGTTTGCTGTTCTCCCTGCGCGGATCAAGAAACCCAAAGACAAGGGCAAAGTGGAAAACGGGGTGCAAAATGTCGAGCGCTGGGTGATTGCGCCCTTACGCAACCGCACCTTTTTCAGCCTGGCCGCGCTCAATCAAGCCATTCGCGAACAGCTCGAGGTGCTCAACAACAAGGTCATGTTGGCGGTGGGCCGCTCGCGGCGGCAGGAGTTTGAAGATATCGACCGTCCCGCGCTGCGCCCGATCCCCGAAAAGCGCTATGAATATGCCGCGCGCAAGACCGCCCGGGTCAATCTCGACTACCATGTCGAATTTGAGAAGCACTTCTATTCCGTTCCGCATACCTTGCTGCACCAGGAAGTCGATATTCACGCGACCGAGCACATGGTCGAGGTCTTTCATAAAGGAAAATCGATCGCCATCCATCCCCGTAGTCTCCGCCCCGGACGTTTTTCGACCCTGGCGGCGCATATGCCGCCCAATCACCAATTTGTGGATCAGGTCAATGCCCAACAACTCCTGGACTGGGCCGAAAGCATCGGTCCGCACACTCAGGCGTTTCTCAAAGCGATGCTCCGCTCCCGCCCATTCCCCGAGCAGGCGTATCGCTCCTGCCTGGGCATCCTCTCTCTGGCCAAAAAGCATCCCCACGTCCAGCTGGAACAGGCTTGCCAGGCAGCGCTGGAATCCAAAACCTTCGCTTACAAAGCGGTCAAGGAAGAACTGGACTGGCTCGCCAAACAGCCATCTTCGCCGATTACCCCCGAAGCCCTGCCGACCCATGCCAATATCCGCGGCCACGAATACTACCAATAAGGACAACCCCGATGATTTCCCAAACCCTCTCTGACAAACTCTTAGAACTGCGCCTGACCGCCTTTCGCGAAGGACTGCGCCAACAATCTGCCAATCCGCACTACACCGATCTCTCCTTTGAGGAGCGGCTTTTGCTGCTGGTGGAGCTGGAATGCACCCACCGTTCCGGCAGCCGCATCCAGCGCCGCTTGAAACTGGCCGAGTTTCCCCTGCCTGCCACAATGGAAGATCTCGATTTTTCTCCCGAACGGGGTCTGGATCGGCGGCAGGTCCTGGAACTGGCGCAAGGGACCTGGATCGACCAGGCTCTCAATATTTTGATCCTGGGTGCCACTGGTACGGGAAAATCATTCCTGGCTTCGGCCCTGGGCGTAGCGGCTTGCCGGTTGGGCTATTCCGTGCGCTATGTGCGCACTTCCCGGTTTTTGCATGCCCTGGCCCACGCCCGACAGGATGGCTCTTACCTCCATTTCCTGCGCTCGCTCAACAAAACGGAAGTCTTGATCCTGGACGACTGGATGCGTGATCCGATCTCTTTGGCTGCGGCGCAGGATTTGTTGGAAGTGTTTGATGATCGCTTTGGCAAAACCGCCACCGTGATCGTTTCGCAGGTGCCCGTGGCCGATTGGCATACCCGCTTTCCAGACCCCACTTTAGCCGATGCCATTCTGGACAGAACCATTCACAACGCCTACCGCCTGGCTTTACTCGGCGATTCGCAAAGAAAACTGCGCGGAAACCGGACCATGCCGCACACTTGATGTACAATACCTTTGACCAGCCTTTTCTCTCTCTCCACTGTGCGGCATACTCCGGTTTCGCTGTGCGATTTCACCGGATTTCGCAAATATACCACTCGTTCCAATTTTTATCCCAAACAGATATTTCGGTATCATCATCCATACCATAATAATCAGGCTTATAGATGAATACATCTAACTCACAATCTACATCTGCTGAGAAAGTTATAAGTAATTCTCCCGAAGATAGTTGCCGAACATAAATATTCGTTATTTCATATATTTTTTCGACAAGACTTAATGACGGACTCTCAAATTCACTTGGCAAATCCATTTCTGACGGATCTAGGTCTTTACCGCCCACATGCTGTACTAATTGGTCGTATAAAAATTTAGACAAGTCTAGGTGCTCATAATCGTTAGTTTCTAACTGCTTTTGA
>CAYYBV010000258.1:1856-2905 GCA_964469675.1 uncultured Verrucomicrobiota bacterium | reverse complement strand
CAGAACGCAGTCCCGATTTTCGTGGATATTGATCCCAAAACCTACAACCTTGATCCCCAGAAGCTCGAGGCCGCCATTACGGAGCGTACGAAGGTAATTATCCCGGTGCATATCCAGGGGTTGCCGGCGGATATGGACGCTATTCTGAAGATTGCCCGCAAGCACAAGTTATTTGTCCTGGAAGATGCCGCCCAGGCGCACGGCGCTACTTACAAGGGCAAGAAGGTCGGCACTTTCGGTGATGCGGCCGAATTCAGCCTGAATGCTTTGAAGAATCTTTGCGGCGGTGAAGGCGGCTTGCTGGTGACCGACAATGAGGATGTCCTGAAAAAAGCGTCGCTGGTCCGCTGTTTTGGAGATGAGGTTGATGAAGTCAGCCATCGCCGGAAGTATAATGCCTCGATCCTGGGCTACATGTATCGCAATCAGGAATTGCCCGCGGCGCTCGCGCGTGGTCAGTTGAAACACCTGGATGCGAATAACGATGTGCGGATTGCCAATGCAAATTATTTGACCAGCGCGTTGAAAAAAATCCCCGGCGTAATTCCGCCGTATTGTCCGCCGGACTGCAAACACGTGTATTTTATGTACAATATCCGCTTCGACCCACAGGCCGCGGGGGTCAATTGCGCGCCGCGCCGTTTCCGGATCGCCGTGGAAAAAGCACTCTACAAGGAGGGCATGCAGGTCGGTCAATGGCAGACCACGCCGGTGCCGGCCCAGGATCTGTTCCAAAGCAAATTGGGCTATGGCGCGACCGGGTTCCCCTGGTCCATCAACGAAGCCAAGGGCATTAAATACAGCTATAGTTTGGATCAATATCCGGTGGCCCAGATGCTCTGCGACACCTATTCTGTAGTGCATGGCATTCATCCCCCGAATGGGCGCGAACTCATGGGCAAAATCGTCGGTGCGTTCCAAAAGGTGTTCCAGAACCTGGACCAGGCGCTGGCGCATGCCGATGATGCCATCTATCCGGGCAATGATGGCAAGCTCTACGGCGCAAGTTGAGATTTCAAGATAACGACTGTCGGCCATGGGCTGGTGTC
>CAYYBV010000258.1:386-1846 GCA_964469675.1 uncultured Verrucomicrobiota bacterium | reverse complement strand
TTCAGTCTAAAGTCTATGGCCTACGGCCATTCTTATTTAAAAGGGGAATCCATGCAAAGCAAAGGGCTTTTTGGCAAAAAAGGTCTTGCGATCAAGGAAGTGGTTCAAGACATCCAGTCACCTGGCGATGACCATGTGATTGTCAAAATTCACGCTTGCGGCGTCTGTGGGACGGACATCAATTTCGTGCGCGACTGGCCGGATGATCCCATGCCGTTGGGCCACGAAGTTGCCGCCGAGGTCGTGGCAATTGGGAAAAATGTGACCACGGTGAAACCGGGCGACCGGGTCATCGTGGAAGACTGCGCCATGTGTGGCGTTTGTGAGGCCTGCAAAAGTGGCCAGGCCGATTTGTGCCGGAACATGTTCACGATGGAAGGCCAGCCGGGCATGGGCCAGTATATGTCGGTCCGCTACAATCTGCTCGACACATTTGATGGCATGGATTTTACCGATGCCTGCCTGACCGAGCCGCTGGCCGTGGCGCTGACCTCCGTGCTGCATGCCGAAATCCCCCTGGGTGGCAGTGTGGCCGTGCTGGGCAACGGGCCGCTGGGCCTGATGGCCGCCCGGCTCGCGAAATTGCGCGGCGCCGGTTTTGTAGCCATCACGGGGCTGGGTGACGGCAAGCCGGCCAGCCTGGCGCGTTGTGCCGTGGCCCGGAAGTTCGGCTGTGACCTGGTCATCGAGGTTGGCAAGCAAAGCGTGGAAGATGAAATCAGGAAACTGCTGGCCAAGGGGGTGGACCGGGTCATTGTGACATCCCCGCCCCAGAGCCTGCTGGATGCCTTTAAAATCATCCGGTTTGGTGGTATCATTACTTTTTTTGGCCTGCACTTTGGTGGGAAAAACAAGGTCGAAGTGGATATCAACGACTTGATTTTCCGGAAAATTACGCTGCGTCCGACATTCGCCGAGCCGGCCATTAATTTTCCGATCGCCAATCGCCTGCTGAAAGACGGCCTGGTAGATGCCAGAAAATTGATCTCGCATACCTTTGGGTTCGATCAGGCCCCGGCCGTTATGCGCGCAATTGTTGACGGCAGCGAGCCGATTATCAAGGCGGTTATGCGGCCGCATGGATGACCTGGATTCGGTGCAAACAAAACAAGCATGCGATGTGCGACCAGCGTGCATTTTTAAGGGTTAATTATTATAGGGGGTGCAATGTCAGGTTTAAGCAATCAGGGCAAGTTTGCGGCCGGGGTGTGGTCGGCGGCGCCGACCCCGTTTAACGCCAAGATGGCGGTTGATGTCGGCGCCATCCGGCGGATGGTGGCGCATCATATCCGGCTGGGCGTGCGGGGCTTGTTTCTCGGTGGTACCAACGGTGAAGGCCCGTGGATGACCGAGTCCCAGCGGCGGCTTCTGGTGCGGAGCGTGGCGCACTGCACGCGCAAGCGCATGCGTTTGGCGGTCCAGGTGACCGATAATTCCGCGGCGCGCATTATTGACAACAT
>CAYYBV010000258.1:0-376 GCA_964469675.1 uncultured Verrucomicrobiota bacterium | reverse complement strand
CATCAATATGGCAGCGGAAGACGGCGCCGATATTGCCGTGATTGCGCCGCCTTATTTCCCGCCCCGCAAAAATCCGGAAATTATGCTTAAATTGTACCTGGATGCGATTGATCGCAGTTGCCTGCCGATCGGCATCTATGACCGGGCGATGGTCGGTGGCGGCCTGGTGCCGGATGCCGTGATGCAGGCTGTTCTTGCGGAGAAAAAGGTGATCATGCTTAAGGATAGTTCGGCCAATATGGATCGCATGCAACTCGCCGTGGCGGCCAAACGGCGGCGGCGCAACTTGCAGTTGCTCAACGGCTGGGAATTTAATTGTCTGCCTTATTTGAAGGCCGGTTATGACGGCCTGCTCCTGGGCGGCGGCGTTTTTAAC
>CAYYBV010000257.1:491-2908 GCA_964469675.1 uncultured Verrucomicrobiota bacterium | reverse complement strand
TGAAGAATTAACCGGCGCCGCGGCGGCCATGCGGCGCCACGCCGTGCTGATCGACACCGGCGGCCTGCCGGTCGTGGACACCTGCGGCACGGGCGGCGACCGCGCGGGCACGTTCAATATTTCCACCACGGCCGCGTTCGTTGTGGCCGCCGCCGGAGTGCCGGTGGCCAAGCATGGCAACCGGGCCGTCACCAGTCAATGCGGATCGGCTGACCTCCTGGCAACGCTGGGGATTAACATCGAGGCACCACCGGAAACCGTGGAGGAATGCATCCGCGACATCGGTATTGGCTTCCTGTTTGCCCCGCATTTGCACCCGGCCATGCGCCATGTCGTGCCCGTACGCCGGGAACTGGGTGTCCGCACCATTTTTAACATGCTGGGCCCATTGACCAACCCGGCCAACGCCCGCGGACAAATCCTGGGGGTATTTGCGCCGGAATTGACCGAAAGTTTCGCCGCCGTTTTACGGGCGCTGGGCAGCAATCGGGTGTTCATTGTATACGGCCGGGATGGCCTGGATGAAATCACCGTCACCACGACAACCCGCGTCACCGAACTGCGCGACGGACACTTGCAAACATACGAACTGGACCCGCTGCCGTTTATCGGCACCTATCATCCGCCGGCAGCCCTGCGGGGTGGTTTACCGCAGGAAAACGCGGTAATTACCCGCCGCGTGCTGGCGGGTGAAACCGGCGCCACGCGTGATATTGTGCTGCTCAACGCGGCGGCGGGGATCGTTGCCGGGGGCAAAGCCGATAACTTGCGCCAAGGTTTTGAACTTGCCCAGCGCGCCATTGACAGCGGCCAAGCCGCGGCCAAGCTGGAAGCACTGATCGAGCATACAAAATAAATGAAGCCTTAAGCGCGCGAAACATTGAATCAGGTCCGGAAACGTGGCGCCATGCGCCTGCCATATGCTTAATTCGCGTTTCTAAAAATGAGCTCTTTCCTTAAATCAATAATGGCGGAGCGGTGTGCCGATGTTAAGCAGGCAAAAAGTTGCCTGCCCCTTGAACACCTGCAACGGATCATCAAAGGGCTACCCAAAATTAGGAGCTTGAAGGAAAGATTGATGCGCACGGCAAACCAAAGCCGTCAGGCAGGCATTATTGCCGAGGTAAAAAAGGCAAGTCCTTCGGCGGGACGACTGCGCGAATCATATGATCCGGCAGCCATGGCCCGCATGTTTGAGCAGGCAGGCGCAGCCGGTGTTTCGGTGCTGACGGAACCGCGGCACTTTCTCGGCCGGGATGAGGACCTGAAACAGGTGCGCCAAGCGGTGAACCTGCCGATATTGCGCAAGGATTTTGTGGCCGATCCTTACCAGGTTTTTGAGACACGCGCATTGGGCGCGGATGTCATCCTGCTGATTGCGGCGGGCCTGGAAAATTCCTTGCTGAAACAACTTTATTGCATGGCCCTGAATATCGGGCTGGATGTGATCGTGGAGGTGCATACGCGCTCCGAGATGACCCGCGCCCTCCCGCTCGACCAGGCGATCATCGGCGTCAACAGCCGGGATCTCAATACACTGAAAACCGACCTGGCCAAAGCCCGGGAACTGGCGCCCATGATTCCGCCAGGCCGCTTGGCAATCGCCGAAAGCGGCATCAAAAGCCGGAATGACATTGATGACCTGCTAGCACTTGGCTACAGTGGTTTTTTAATCGGCGAAACGTTGATGAAATCGGGCAACGTGACCGCCACCTTGTGCACGTTGCTGGGTGATTAACGCTATGCAAAAAACAACTGAAATAAAAATCTGCGGATTGACCAGTTTACCGGATGCACGCATGGCATTGGACGCGGGGGCCGATTATCTGGGATTTGTGCTCTACGAACGATCGCCTCGCCATATTACGCCTGGCACCCTGCGTCGCCTGCTGGATCGGCTACCGACCCGCGCACGGGCCATTGCGGTCTTCGTGAATGCTTCACGCGAACTTGTTGAAATGCTGGCACGCGATTGCCGCCTGCATGCCGTGCAACTCCATGGTGATGAGCGCCTGGCCGATTGGGTTGATATGCCGATTCCGGTTTGGCGCGCCGCACGGCTGCGGCACGGCAAACCCGATCCCGCGCCGGGACAATGGCCCACGGCACGTTATGTACTGGATGCCACCGTCCCGGGCCGCTACGGCGGCACCGGCCGTACAGTGGACTGGGTTAAAGCGGCAAAACTGGCCCACCAGGCACCGCTGATGCTTGCGGGAGGCCTAACCCCGCATAATATCACCGAAGCTATTCGCATTGTAAAACCGTTGGGGGTTGATACGGCCAGCGGCGTTGAAAAGGCACCGGGTAAAAAGGATCGGCGTAAAATGGTCGCCTTTGTCAAGGCTGTGCACGAAGCCCGGACAGATAGATGATGACATCGCAAAAGCCACAAGCCAAAAATCCGGGACCATGGT
>CAYYBV010000257.1:257-481 GCA_964469675.1 uncultured Verrucomicrobiota bacterium | reverse complement strand
TCGCAAGGCAATGAAAGACCCGGCATTTAACAAACTTTTTAAAGCTGTCCTGCGGGATTACGTGGGGCGGCCTTCGCCGCTTTATTTGGCCGAGCGCCTGACCAGGGCCTATGGCGGCGCGCGCCTTTACCTCAAGCGTGAGGACCTGAACCATACCGGCGCTCACAAGATTAACAACACGATCGGACAGGCCCTGCTGGCCCGGCGCATGGGCAAGAAACGCC
>CAYYBV010000257.1:0-244 GCA_964469675.1 uncultured Verrucomicrobiota bacterium | reverse complement strand
ACGGGCGCCGGTCAGCACGGCGTGGCCACCGCCACGGCGGCGGCCCTATTCGGAATGGAATGTGAAGTGTTCATGGGCACGGAAGATATCCGGCGCCAGGCACCCAACGTCCAGCGCATGCAGTTTCTCGGCGCCAAGATTCATCCCGTGCACAGTGGCACGGCCACGCTCAAAGACGCCATGAGCGCGGCCATGCGCGCCTGGGTCGCACGCGTGGACGACACATTTTATGTTATCGGCTCCG
>CAYYBV010000256.1:0-2918 GCA_964469675.1 uncultured Verrucomicrobiota bacterium | reverse complement strand
CTATCAACTGAATTATACTGCCTATATCTGGACAACGCAAGGCGATGTGATTGGCCTCCGGGCTATTGAATAATCCGAAACTGCGTGGCAGGCAGATCAACAATCGGCAATCAAAAATACGAAATCGAAAATTCTTATCATTCCCACTCGATCGTGGCGGGGGGCTTGGAGCTGATGTCGTAGACCACGCGGTTGACGCCGCGGACTTCGTTGATGATTCGGTTGGACAGGCGGGCAAGCAAGTCATGGGGCAGGCGGGCCCAATCGGCGGTCATGCCGTCCTGGCTGGTCACGGCGCGCACAACCACCGTGTTTTCATAGGTCCGGCCATCACCCATAACGCCCACGCTTTTTACCGGCAAAAGCACGGCAAAAGCCTGCCAGATCGTGTGGCTCTTGGCATAGCCTGCTATTTCTTCCTGCACGCGCAAGTCAGCCTGTTGGAGCAGTGCGGTGCGCTTTGCCGTGACCTCTCCAATAATGCGCACGGCCAACCCCGGACCGGGGAATGGCTGGCGGGTGATAATGGCCTCCGGCATGCCCAGCTCGTGTCCCAAAGCGCGCACTTCATCCTTAAACAGTTCGCGCAGGGGCTCGATTAATTTGAAATTAAGGTCCGGCGGCAGGCCGCCTACGTTGTGATGGCTCTTGATCGTCACCGATGGGCCTCCGGTCGGCGAAGTGCTTTCAATTACGTCCGGGTAAAGTGTGCCCTGGGCGAGGAACCGGATATTGTCCAATTGCCGGGCTTTTTCGGCAAATACATCAATAAAAAGTTTGCCGATGGCTTTGCGTTTCTTTTCCGGATCCACCACACCCTGCAGGGCGTTAAGAAATTGGTTTTGTGCGCGGGCCACATGCAAATCAATACCGAACGCTTTAACGAAAGTGTCTTCCACCTGTCGGGCTTCGCCGTAGCGCAGCAAACCGTTATCCACGAAAATGCAGTGGAGCTGGTTGCCGATGGCCTTGTGCAAGAGCATCGCCACAACGGCTGAATCCACGCCGCCGCTCAGACCGCAAATGACATGGCTTTTACCCACTTTGCGTCGGATGGCGCTGATGCTTGCGGTGATGAATTGCGCCATGCGCCAGTCACCGCGACACTTGCAACCGCTGAATATAAAGCGGCGCAGGATTTCGGAGCCATGCCGGGTATGCGCAACTTCAGGATGAAACTGGATGCCGTACATCTTCTTTTTCGGGTGGACAAAAGCGGCTATTGGGCAGGTCTGCGTTTTGGCGAGCATGCGGAATCCGGCCGGCATTTTAAGCACCTGGTCGCCATGACTCATCCAGACATCGAGGCGCTCAGGCAGGCCATGAAAGAGCGTGTGCGCATCAGTTATGTTGATCCGGGCGTTGCCATATTCGCGTTCCAGGCCAGGCCTGACGGCGCCGCCCAGCGTTTTGGCCATCAACTGCATGCCATAGCAGATCCCAAGAATGGGAATTCCCAGATCGAACAGCGCCGGATCGCAGCTGGGCGCCCTCGGCGCAAAGACGCTCATAGGGCCACCGGAAAGAATTATGCCGGAGGGCCGGCGTTGCTTCAGCTTAGCGGCAGATATGTCATGTCGGATAATCTCTGAATAAACATGCTGCTCACGCACACGCCGGGCGATGAGCTGGGTGTATTGCGAACCAAAATCCAGTACTGCGATCCAATTATGCTGCGGCATGGCGTTACACGCTTCCAAGCTTTATTCAAAAATATTTAAAATCTTGACAGGATTTGCCGATCTTATGACGAACCCATCCATTCGCTTGCCGATTTTATCCGTCCTTCTTGCTTTTTTATCAGTCCTGCAAATCCTGACAAAAACATTTCAGGGTGCCGGTTTTCTAACGGTTTCCAGGCGCAGCACTTCGCTGGCCGGCACGATGATGATTGATTCCTCGGTTTTATCCGTTTTCCGGACCGTGATGAGCAATAATTGGCCGCGGGCCTTGATGTCCATGCACTCAAGAACGTTGGGCGTCTTGATGCTGGTTGCGGGGCGATCTTTGAAATAAATGCGAATTTCCTGGGCGTCCGGACAGGTTTCGCGGGCGGCATTCCAGGCCGCAACCCAGTCGCCCGCGCGCAGCTCGGCGGCTGGCAGCAGATTCACTTCTTTTTCACCGGCCTGCGCGGGGATCACGGCGATCATTGATTTTTTGACATCATCAGCCGATGCCGTGACCACGGCAAACATAATTATCAGCAACAGACCACTCCAGCTTGTGTTCATGGGTTGGCTCCTTCTTTTTCGACTGGTCGGCGCATTGTTCCTGAAACACATTTATGCCAATTAACGCGGTTAATTTGTAATACGCTATCAGGAGTGCGTGTGGTTGGCAAGCAATCAAGCGGGGTGTAAAACAGGATGCGGCCGATTGTCTGGACTTTTACGACTTTGCTTAAGGCGTCAAGGGCGTATAATGTCCGTGATGTTGGTTGTTGCTCAAAAGTGCTTTAAGGACGCATATGCCTGAAAAATGTGCAAGGTCATCTGCTTTCACACTTGAACAGCGGCTGGCGCGCGAATTGCCGGTGATTGATTCCATGGGCCAGTTGATTGTTGATCCGGTTTATGCGCAGAAAAACCACACGACACCCTGCTGCGAAATGTTGCATATCATCAATGGCCGGGTCCGGCTTATCATGGGCCGTAGCCGTGTCGAGGCCGCGTCCGGGGATACACTGCTGATTCCCTCCGGCCGTCTGCATCGCGATGAATTCGATCCCGAACAGCGCTTGGAAGTGTTCATGGTGTTTTTTGCATGGAGCGCGGAGCGGGATTATTTCGCGCATGTCAATAATGTCAAACTGCAACGCCTGGCGCCATCCGCGAAGTTGGAGGTGGGGCGGATATTTAATCACCTGCGGCTGGGGCGGCTTGGGCAGGATGATGGTATTCATCGCCTGCTGGTGC
>CAYYBV010000255.1:0-2933 GCA_964469675.1 uncultured Verrucomicrobiota bacterium | reverse complement strand
CGATTACCGATACCAGGTCGCCGGGTTGGCGCTGGCCGTAGGAACCGAGGATGCCGTTAACTTCAGCACCCTTTAGCCGGAGCGTCACATCGCGCTGGCCGCCAAGTTGCTCGGCCCGCAAGTCAGTGGTCAGGTTACCAAAGGCGTCAATGACAGTGATGTGAGCGACCCAACCCGTAGCGGTACGCTCGGGTTGGGGAAATGCAAACCGGATGGGATCGCTGAAGGGCGTGCCCAACGATTCAAACGGCACTCCACAAGCAAGGTGCGCCGCAGCAGGCGCGAAGATATCGCGACCGTGGAAGGTGCGGCTGACGGCCGGCAGCCAGAACTCGGGCCTGTCCAGATGAACAAACTGCACGGTCTGGCCGGCGCTTTCCGCATCCTGAATGATGAAGGAAAACAAGCCGTTATCCGGCCCGATGAAAAACTGGTCGCCCAGGTGGGCGGCCATCGGGCGGCGCTGCGTGCCCACGCCCGGATCGACCACGGCAACATGCACACTTCCGGCGGGGAAAAAGGGCACAGCGCGCCACAGGGCAACTGCGCCGGTGAAGATATCCTGCGGCGGAACGTCATGGGTGATGTCGGCAATTTGCGCTGCCGGGCAGATCTTCCAGATGACGCCCTTCATGGTGCCCACAAAGCCGTCCTTCTGGCCGAAATCGGTTGTGATGGAAATTACGGGCATGGGTTTATCCTGTTGGTGAATTTAAATGATTAGTTTGATTATATCAAGGAGGTTTAAGAATTCCAGCAAGGATTGTAAATATTTCTAATTCGTTTCATTGCAGTTACCCCTGTCATTTCAGGTGGGTGATTCTTAAACTTGATCCATCAGCTCTTCAATGAGGTTTGAAATGCAGATTGATTGCACTCTCTTGACGTTATAATTAATTCCATGCGATACGAAACCCTTCATTCCCTGCAGATCCCCAAGATTGGTTTTGGCACCTGGACAATCGGTGGGCAAAGCGCCCCCGATCCGACCGTTGATGAATCTTCAGAGCTAGCACTGCGCTCTGCGCTTGACATCGGTTACCGCCATTTTGATACCGCTGAAAGTTACGCCGGTGGACACGCGGAGGAAATTCTTGGCAAGGTCGTTCGCGAAATGCACGTACCGCGCGAGCACCTGTTCATTACCAGCAAAGTCTCTCCGGATCATTTACACCCTGAGGACGTTTTGCGAAGCTGCGAGAACAGCCTGCGGCGTTTGCAGATGGATTACCTTGACCTGTACCTGATCCATTGGCCGCACAGCGGAATGAATCTGGCGGAGACCTTTCAAGCACTCAATCAACTCGTCCGCGCTGGCAAGGTGCGCTGGCTGGGCGTCAGCAATTTCAACCTGAAGCTGCTCAAGCAAGCGGCAGCACTTTCAGAAACGCCGCTATTGACCAACCAGGTGCCCTACAGCTTGCCTGACCAAACCTATATTAAGAACGGCGTGTTGGAGTATTGCCAGCAAAATGATATTTTGCTCACCGCGTACAGCCCGCTCAAACACCGTTATGTCAAGGGCAATAAAGTCATGAAAAACATAGCGCAATCCCGCGGCGTTTCAACCCAACAGATTGCGCTGGCCTGGCTTACAACCCAGCCGCGGGTGATCAGCATTCCAACGTCCTTCAATCCGCAGCATCAGGCTGAGAACTTCGCGGCGGCAGATCTTGTTTTGAGTGATGCGGAAATGACCAGGCTATCCATCGGTAAACACTGACAGACCGTTTTGCCGCACCTACCTCGATGGCACCTGCAAATTTGTCATGAACGGACTGATTGACATTTTGTCTTCCCGTTTGTTTTGATGTTAAATAATTTTTACTAATTCAGTTGCGGATCTGATCCAACTTTCTCAACCAAATAGCGATTTCATGAACTTGATCTGTTCGGCGGTTTGATAACTTTGACCGCCTTCGTGGCCGTTATATGCGTAGATACGGATGTCCTTCTCGCCTGCCCAGTGGTTAAACGCCGCAAATACTGTCGATGGCGGGCAGATCTGATCCATCAAAGCCACCGAGAATAATGTTTTTGCTCGCGCCCGGGCTGAAAAATTGACTCCATCGAAGTAGGACAGCGTTCGAAACACGGTTTCAACCTTGTCGCGGTGGACATGGCAATACTCCACGAGTTCTTTGTACGGATACGTATCCACCAGTTCTGTCGCCCGGCGGTACGAACACAAAAAGGGCACGTTTGGCATTGCCGCCATCACATCCGGAACCAGGCCTGCCACCGCGAGGGTGATTCCGCCGCCTTGCGAGGTGCCAGTTACGACCACGCGGGTGGCATCCACCGCCGGGTGGCTGCGGGCGGCTTCCACGGCACGGGCGGCATCGGCAAACACGCGCCGGTAATAATAGTGGTGGGGATCCAGAATGCCCTTGGTCATGCTGCCAGGAAAATGGGCATTGCCGCCGTCGGCGTACAGGTCAGGCGTGTCGCCGTTTAGCCAGGTGCTGCCCTGGCCGCGGGTGTCCATGATAAAATGCGCATAGCCTACACTTGCCCAGAGCAGCCACTCGAATGGAAAACCGCGCCCGCCGCCGTACCCAATATATTCCACAACACAGGGAAGGTTTTCCTGATGATTTGCAGGAAGGACTAACCAACCTTTGATGGCCTGTCCGCCGTAACCGTTGAATGTGACATCGTACATTTTCTGCGCGGTGAGGCCGTAATCCACAGGGACGAAGGACGCATTCAATGGAAAGGATCGGGTTTCCGCCAGGGTGGTTTCCCAGAAGGCGTCAAAATCCTCGGGCTCTTCGCGGGCAGGAAGATACGCATGCAGTTGTTCCAACGGAAGATCAAAGAATGCCATGGTATGCACCTCAAAAAGTGAAATTTACCCTTTCAAGCATAAATTGGGGCGCCTGGCAGGCAGCCCATTTGTAATTCTAGCATAGAGATACCGAAGGAAGAGG
>CAYYBV010000254.1:0-2967 GCA_964469675.1 uncultured Verrucomicrobiota bacterium | reverse complement strand
AAAGTTGGCTGGTCAGAAATTGACAAATGTGTGGCAACGGTTGGGCGGGCCATTCGCGCCGCGCGGTTTAACCCCGACTGCATTGTCGCGATTCTCAAGGGCGGCATGGTGCCCGCGCGTCTGCTTTCCGATTTTTTTGGATCAATTGAAATTTACCCGATCCGCGCCAAGGCCTATGTCGGCACCCGCAAGCTGCCACATGTTCGGATCGAGTCTTTCCGTTATCCAATTGGCCGTAAAAACGTGCTGCTGGTAGACGATATTCACGATTCCGGCCAAACTCTGCAAAAAGTAATTTGGCTGCTCCAGCGGCGCCACCCGCGCGCGCTGCGCACCGCCACCCTGTTTTACAAGCATAACGCACTATATCGGTCGGATTTTTACGCGTGTACGGTTGCCCCCGCAGTCTGGGTGGCCTTCCCATGGGAAAGCCATGAAATACGGAACATCCGCCGCCGGACGGAAAAGCCGTGTCAATGCAAGGGATGGTAAACCACCTGTTACGCCGCATTGAACCGCTAAGTTTAAATGTTATGATTTTTGACGCACATACCCATATGCCCAGCACCGGCTGGCCCGGACACAAAAACTGGTTCACCAGTGCCGACCAGGCGGTGGATTACCTCAAACAAGCCGGCACGGATGCGGCCTTGTTCAACATGTGGCAGGGCGTTTTTGCCGTAACGGAACACGACCTAGAAGAGGGCAATGCGGCCGCACTGAAGCTGGCGGAACGGCATACAGGCTTTCTTTTTCCCGGCGCCTGTATCAACCCGGCATTCCCTGAAGCATCACGCAAATGGCTGGAGCGTTTCCGCATGCTCGGTTATTTTTGGGTTGGCGAACTGGTTCCCTACAAGACGCCTTACAAATATAGCGATGCCGCCTTCATGGATCTCGCCACCGAATGTGCCGCGCACGGTCACATCCTCCAACTCCATTGTCATGCGGAGATCGTCGAGGTGGCGCGCCGCTTGCCAAGTTTACAAATAGTCTGCTCGCATATTGACATTGAACTGTGCCGCCAGCTTGTCCCGCTCGCCAATACCCTGGTGGATATCAGCGGATCATCCGGCGGATTGAAAATCGGCAGCATTGAAGAAGCCTGCACCACGCTCGGCCCGGAACGACTGCTGTTTGGCACTGACTTCACCGGGTATGAACCGCGCGCCTTCCAAGCCCGGCTGCAAATGGCTGTGCCGCGCCCGGCGCAGCGGGAGCTGATCCAATCCGCCAACCTGTTGCGCCTATTAAAGACCCACGGTTCCAGAACACCGAAAACACACCTACCCTGAACATCCGGCTGGCCCGACCGGCCCGAATTAATGCGCTACTGGTTTTCACCGCCTTTGCGCGTGCGGTTTAAACCGGCGCCATTCACCCGGCCAAACGGCTTTGCGCGTTTTGCGCCGGCGTTGCGCAAGACACGCTTGCCTGGCGCGCCACCGGAACCGGTTTTCAGCGCGTTTTTAAGCTCAAACAACTGATCGCGCAATATGGCCGCGCGCTCGAATTCCAGCGCCTCGGCGGCCTCCAGCATTTCCCGCTCAATATCCTGGATGGCCTCGTGAATCTCAAACTCTTCATCCGCTGCGCCTAAAACCCGGCGCTCGATGGCCGCGCCTTCCTTACGGAACACCAGGCCGTCTTGGACGCTTTTCTGAATACTACGCGGCGTTATGTTGCGCTGTTTATTATAAGCCCCCTGCAAACGGCGACGCTCCTCCATAACCGCCAGGGCGCGGCGCATGGAATCGGTTATCCGATCCGCATACATGATCACACAGCCGGCCACATGCCGAGCGGCGCGGCCGGCCGTCTGGATCAGCGCCGTTTCCGACCGCAAAAATCCTTCCTTATCCGCATCCAGAATGGCCACGAGCGACACCTCCGGCAAATCCAGTCCTTCGCGCAGGAGATTAATGCCCACCAGGCAGTCCACCTCGCCCTTGCGCAGACCGCGCAACACCTCCACCCGCTCGATGGCGTCAATATCCGAATGCAGGTAAGTCACCCGCAAACCGGCCTCGGTGAGATAATCGCTCAGATCCTCGGCGGTTTTTTTTGTCAGGGTCGTCACCAGCACGCGCTCGTGGCGCGCGGCGCGCACGCGCACTTCCTCGATCAGATCATCAATCTGGCCTTTCAAAGGACGCGTAATTACCATGGGATCCAGAAGGCCCGTGGGCCGGATGATTTGTTTCACCGGCGCAGGGGCCGCCTCGTGCTCATAAGGGCCCGGCGTGGCGGACATGCAGATAATTTGATTGGTCCGGCCCAGAAACTCGTCAAACGCCAGGGGGCGATTATCACGCGCCGACGGCAGGCGGAACCCATGTTCAATAAGCACGTTTTTGCGCGACTGGTCGCCGTTATACATCCCACGCAGTTGCGGCAAGGTAACGTGCGACTCATCCAGTATCGTCAAAAACTCACCGGGAAAATAATCCAGCAAAGTGGCGGGCGGTTCCCCCGCGCGCCGGCCACTTAGGTGCCGGGAATAATTTTCAACGCCCGAGCAATAACCCATTTCGCGCAACATTTCTAGGTCATACATTGTGCGCTGTTGAATGCGCTGGGCCTCCACCGGCTTGCGGTTGGCCTCAAACCAAGCCACGCGCTCTTCCATTTCGGCGCGAATGCGCGGCAGGGCGCTTTCAATGCGATTGGCCGGCATCACAAAATGTTTGGCCGGCGAAATCGTCATGGTCGTCAGCGCCCCCTGCCCGTCACCGGTCAGGGCATCAATGCGTTCCAGGCTTTCGACCTCGTCCCCGAAAAACTGCGCGCGCACACCGGCAGTGGAATATGACGGAAAAATATCAAGCGTATCGCCGCGCACACGAAAAGTGCCGGGATGCGGTTCGTAATCGTTGCGGGTGTACTGGATATCGACGAGCCGGCGCAGCAAGAAATCACGATCCAAACGCTGGCCTCGCTTGATGGTCACCAGCATCTCGCGGTAAT
>CAYYBV010000253.1:0-2999 GCA_964469675.1 uncultured Verrucomicrobiota bacterium | reverse complement strand
GGGCGCCTTCCAGCCACTTGCCGAACCGGCCGTGCCTGACATGCTCCGGCACCCAGTTGATATCCTCGTTGCGCTTGATCAGCCGGTCTTTGATTTGATCAACGGCAAAATACCAGGCATCCATCGCGCGGTAAATGAGCGGGGTGCGGCATCTCCAGCAATGCGGGTAGTTGTGTTCGATCGTGCCGTGATGCATCAGCGCGCCGTTGGCCTTGAGCGCGCGGATCACTTCCTTGTTGGCCGTGTGCACGTTCTGCCCGGCAAACTCGGTGATTTCAGCCGTAAAGCACCCTTTGGCATTTACGGGATTGCGCACGCCCAGCCCGTTGCGCTTGCAGAGCCAGTAATCATCCTCACCAAAAGCCGGCGCACAATGGACCACCCCCACCCCGTCTTCAAGCGTGACGAAATCGGCTACCAGGATGCGGAAATAGCCGTCCTTGGCCAGGTCGCGGTAATACGGAAATATAGGCCCGTAGCGCCGTCCAACCAGCTCGCTGCCGGCAATTTTTTTGACAATGTGCGGCTTGCCGCCGAAAAGTTTGGCCCATTTGGCGACCAGCGTCTCGGCCATGATATATACTTCGCCCTCGTACTCCACTGCGGCATAGCTAAATCCCGCGCCCACCGCCAGCACCAGATTCGAAGTCAGCGTCCAGGGCGTCGTGGTCCAGGCCAGATACCAGGTCGGCTTGCCATCAACCGCATCCAGCGCTTTCAGGCGCACGATGACTTCCGGATCCTGGCGCAGCCGGGTGGAATCGGATTCGCGTATATCGGAAAAGGACAGCGAAGTCTCGCAATGATAACAATAGGGCGTAACCCGGTAATCCTTGTAGATCAGCCCCTTGTCGTAACACTGCTTGAAGACCCACAGCACGGATTCCATGTAAGGTAAATCGAGGGTCCGGTAGGCATGCGTATAATCCACCCAGCGGCCGATTTTATTGATATAGCTTTCCCAGGCGGCATTACAGTCGGCCACAAGCTTACGACACTCATTGTTGAAGGATGCCACGCCCAACTGTGTATCGATTTGGGTTTTATCACTGATTCCCAGTTTTTTTTCCACGGCATTTTCAATCGGCAGTCCATGGCAATCCCAGCCCCAGCGGCGCGGCACGGTGAAACCAGCCATGCTGAAATAACGCGCCAGGGCATCCTTCAGGATAGAAACGAAAATCGTGCCGAAATGCGGCGTCCCCGTTGGGAACGGCGGACCATCGTAAAACACCATTTCGCGCGCTGATTTTTTCAGGGATTGCTCGAAAATCAGGCCCTGTTGCCAATGCGCCAGAATTTCGCGCTCGATCTCCGGAAATTTAACTGATGCGGATACAGGCTGATACATGCTTGGCCTCCGTCAAACCCTGCGCGCCACAGTCATGCATGGCGCGACACAGGGTTAAACTAGTCCAAGTTAGCGGAAAGATGACCGGCGATCAAGCCTGATGACTTACCCCCGTGGGCAACTTGGCAAGGACGTTTATTCCAGGGTGGGTACTCCGGGCCGGCCAAAGAACCCCCAGGCTCGCTGGTGGTCTTCTGTCGAGGGGAATAATTCCCAGATCGTGGTGTCCGGATGACATACCGCCGGATCAGCTTTCCCATCACCGTCGTAATCCGCCGGAACCGGTATGCCGTTGGGCTCGCCAAATACACCACCCCAGTATGTATAGTAACCTTGCTTAGCCAGCGAGCCTGACAGCCACGCCTGCCATTCGGCCGTGGCGGGGGCGTAGACGGCCGGATCGGCCAACCCGTCACCATCATAATCCGCCGAAGCCGGCAGATAACCAACCCCGCCAAACGTCCGGGTCATGATCCGGCCGATGCTTTGGGACGGATAAATTATCCAAAAACCGGTTGTCTGGTTATAAACCGCCGGATCGGCTTTCCCGTCGCCGTCGTAATCCGCAACCACCGCTTGATATCCGGCGCCACCGAGGAATGCATGATAAAGGCCATAATGTCTGGCCGAAGCCAACCCCAACCAGTAGCCATCCGCTTCGCGATAAACATTCGGGTCCGTCTTGGCGTCCCCGTCAAAATCGCATTGCGCTGCGGCAAATTCCGGACCGCCCAGCCAGCATTCACCATCTTGTTGATTTCAGGCTTTAAAAGCATGGTTTTATATTGACAATGGGCCGGGGTTACATTACATTAAACAGAATTAATTTGCGAACCATTGGTGTGATCGTTAAAAACAAGGAGAACGACCATGAAGGGAATGCGGCTGGGAATGGCGATCGTGTTGGGCCTGGGATTATGCATGGTTGGCAAACTTTCGGCGGCTTCGTCCGGCGGCAACCTGCGTTACAGCATTTCCGTGTCCAAGTTTGAAAACAAAGCCGGCTGGTCCGGCCAGTGGGATATCGGCAACGCCTTCGGTGAAATCATGACCGCCGCCCTGCAGGAATCGGGCAAGTTCATCGTGCTGGGCGAAAAGGATATGCGCGGCGAAGCCATGGCCGAGCAGGACCTGGCCAACAGTGGCCGCATGGCCGGCGGCAAAAAAGCACCCAAGACCGGCCAGATGACCCCGGCCCAACTGCTGGTTAAAGGCGCCATCACCCATGTCCAGGACAGTACCACCGGCGGCGGCGCCGGCGTCAGTGTCATGGGCTTCCGGGTCGGCGGTAGCGGCGACAAGGCGGAAGTCAACGCCACAATGTATATCATTGACTCCACCACCGGCCAAGTCAAAGCCCAAACCAAGGTTGTCGGCAAGGCCGGCCGCAAGGGCCTTAACCTCGGTTACAGCGGATCCAGCTTCGGTGGCGACGTGGCCGGCTTCAAAAAGGACAACGTCGGCAAAGCCACGGAAGATGCCATCGCCCAGGGCGTGCAGTTCTTGGAGAAACAACTCGAGAAAATCCCCTGGGAAGGCACTGTCATCAAGGGCGGCGACAAGGTCATGATCAACCGCGGCAGCCGCGAAGGCGTAAGCGTTGGCCAGGTCTTTTCGGTAGGCGCCGTGGAAACGCTGACCGACAAGG
>CAYYBV010000252.1:0-3010 GCA_964469675.1 uncultured Verrucomicrobiota bacterium | reverse complement strand
CGGAGATTGCCGATGCCATTGATCACTGCGCAAAATGGCGCATGCCCGCTTCGCGCCTAGCCGTGTTGGCTTTCCGTTGCGTGTTGAGCGAGGGGGAAAACCGTCTCCGCGCGCCGATCAATGTCAGCTTGGTCCGCAGGCTTTCCCGTGCCAGCGATGACTCCACACGGCACCGGATCATTGCCTTCGTCCGCAACGACCTGGAAACAATTTGCCAATGCGTGGATCGCTGGCTCGGCCTTGAACCTGGAAGCGACGGCGAATTGCCAAAATGGGGGTTACTCAAAGTTCACCGCACTGCCATTGCCATCCAGACGCCGGAGGTTTATCTGCTGCTGCTTTGGCTGGCGTGGCGCTACCCGGACACAGACGAAAAACTATTCCCACGCATTGCCGGGCTGGCAACGCTGATGAGCTGGTTCGGAACCGACCACGCCAAGATGGCCAATGTTGTTTTCACGCAAACACTCACGGTTTTCAGCGCTACTAAGATAGATCAGGTTCTTGCTGAAGCCACCGCCTTTCACCGGACGATCTTGCCTCCGCTCGGCCTCCGCAGTCTGATGGAACTGCCGACGGCAGAGGCGGTGCAAATGAACCCGGCGCTCTTGTCGGCCTGGGACTGGCAGACGCTACATGCCAATGCCAAGAGCATTCTGCCCGAAGCGGACGATGCCACGTGCCAACGGAAACTTGAAGAATGGTGGCCATCGCTTTGGGCGATAATGGCGCTAAAGCATGCAGGACAGCACCTCTTGTTGTACGCGCAGCGGGCGTACCTTGCCAAACGCTTTCCTGACTATGACCCCGCCCGTCGCGACCTGTGGGACGCGCATAACCGCCCGTGGGATTTCGACCACATCCTGCCCTGCAGTTTCACCTACCACCAGCAAGGCGAGTTTCGCCCGGTCTGCGCCAAGTGGGTCGGTTTAATCGGCAATCTGCGGGCCGTGCCGTTCGAGGAAAACCGTTCCGACCAAGCGATTCCGGCGGTGAAAAAAATCGATACTCCCGCCAAGCGTGACGATAGTTTTTTAACTAACGAAACAACGTGGAACGGACTGAACCAGAACGATACCGTGCGGTACGACGCCTCCAAAGCCCTCGCCTTCATCACCGCCTGCCGTGACCGTATCGTAGACATCTATAGCGAATGGTACAACGCCTTGAGCATTCACACCCTTGTTGATCCCAACTCCTACAAGCAATAGCATCGGAAAACAGGCGCCGACTGCGCCGGAGGGACAAAAGAAAATATTATAAATATGAGTGCGGCGTATTATGCAAACCATTAAGATGTTATGCCATATTAAGCATAATAAATTTTTATTATGTAACCATATAACATGTGCTTGACTTCAACGGTTTGCAATGGTGAAGTAAAATAATAAGCTGTTGTACCGGTGCTTTGTTTATTATTTACAACGAAAAATAAAAAACGTAAAACCAGGAAATTGCCATGAAAAACTTCCAATGTCGTAAATGTGGGATGCAGTTGCAATCAAACGGCTCCCCCCGATCAACTTCTTGCCAGAAGGGAAGCTATCATGTTTTTGAAAATCTTGGTGAGGTTGGCGATACCAATTTTCAGTGCCGTAAATGTGGGATGCAATTGCAATCAGACGGTTCTCCCCGATCAGCTTCTTGCCAAGAAGGAAGCTACCATGTTTTTGAAAATCTTGGTGAAGTTGGTGATACCAATTTTCAGTGCCGTAAATGTGGGATGCAGTTGCAATCGGACAGTTCTCCCCGATCGGCTTCTTGTTTAAAAGGAAACTATCATGTTTGGGAAAAAGTTTAATTGTTTATCATGAGTCCATCAACTACATGATAAAATTACGCCTTAAATAAGCTAGATAAATGTCATAAATTAAGCAAACTCATTAGTATGAGGTCGTTGAGAAGTTCCTTTTTCGCCGTAGCCGTCCTGGTTCCCCTTTGGGGTTGGGCACAGATCGACCATGTAACCGCGTCAGTGGACCAAGCTCCGCCATCTGTCTCCACGGTTGTCCCTGACAGCGGCGATGCTGGCAGCCGTTCAAACGCCGATGCCGAGGTCAGGATCACGCCGCGGGCACAAGGCCAGCCTCAGTGGCTCGGGCGCCGGGTCCCGGCCGCCCAGCCGGTGGTCTGGCCGCGGCAGGTGACCAGGACCGTTCCGCAACCGTTCTCTGCCGTTGCCCCGCGCCCCGTGGCCGCGCCGCGGCCGGTGCCCGCCACGGCCCCGGCCAGGACCGCAACGGCCGCCGACGGCCTGGTCCTCCTGCTGGTCCTGGCCGTTGCCGGATTGGGGATTGTGACGGTTGCCGGCCTGGCAATGGCCGTGCGCGGGCAGTTGGTCGTCTATGCCAGTTGGCTGGACGTGCTGCTTGCCGGCCTTTGCCTGGCGAGCCTTGTCGGGGGCGCTTACTTGGCGGCCGCTGGCGCGACCGTTGCCGCCTGGATTCCGCCCCTTGTCCTGTGCGGGGGCTTGCTGTGGCGGGGCTGGCATCTGAACCGCAGCCTCCCCAAGGCGTTGCTGGCCTTGCCGGCCCAGATCATCGGAACCGCCATTGCCGTTATCCTGTTGGCCGCGGCCTTTGGCGCCCTGGGCAACGCCGTTGACACGACGAGCCCCAAGCGGCCGAAGAATGCCCTGGAACGCTCCACCTATCTTGCGGTGTTTGCCCTCTTCTCCGCTCTTGGCACCGCCGCCCTCACCTTGTTCCAGACGATCATCAAGCGGGGCCAACTGGCGGCCGGGCAATTTCGAATTCCGCACCCCGGCGGCCCGTGACGGTGCCGGCCGGTGGCTCGTCCACGATTCCGGGCATGGAGGGGGCACTATCCCACATTATTTTGAACAGAAGGAAGCAAAGATAGCGAAGGCTACAATAATGGTGGTGTGTGGTCTTTCCTTTGCGATCTTCGCTGCCTTCTGTTCAAATACTTTTTTCGCGCCGCTGTTGTTGGCAAGGCCGTCAAACAGCCCTTGAGGTAACTGCTATTTCTCAAACACCCTAGCCAGTAA
>CAYYBV010000251.1:1979-3033 GCA_964469675.1 uncultured Verrucomicrobiota bacterium | reverse complement strand
GACGTTTACAAGGAACTCACCGCCTCCGGCATTCCCTATCTGGTGATCAATGCGTCGCCGTCCAAGGGAATTCCGACGTTGGGCGCCATTCGCCAGCCGGAGACCATCAAGCTGGCGGCCACCATGGGGCACCGCCGGATCATGATGACCGAAAACCGGGGCGCCGGACACCAAGGTGCCATCTTGAGAAAACACCTCCAGTGCGAAGCGGCCAAAGTTGGCATTCAGGTCGAACTGGTGGAGCCCGCTTCCGGACAGCACCCTAATTGGGAAACCGGTTTTGGATTGGGCCGCCATCTTTTTGAACGCTGGAGCGCCAAGCCGGCCACAGAGCGGGCCACCCTGATTTGCGGCAACGGCGTCCTGGCGGAGTTCTACGGCGAGTTGTTGCAGGCCGGCCTGAACTGCCCCGAAAATGTCAGCCTCCTGGGCGACAACACGCTCGACACCTGCGCCTTTCCAGTCTTCACCAGGTTGCGGGCCGACCACGAGCAGGTGGCGGCCGACGCGGTGACGCTGCTGGTGAAAACAGTTGAGACGGGCGTTCCGATCGACGCCGATGCCTGTGCCACAAAAGTTTACCCCGCCGCGATCATCGAGGGCCAGACCATGAAGAAAGTACAACCACCGAACACACAAATCTAGCACAACCAAAACTCCGAATAAAGGAGGAATAAGCCACTTTTTATTACCAATCGCACAACTTACGCAAGTGTTGTAGGGTTTCGCGGTTTATTTAACCATAAAATAAGGATGACCATAAAATGTGTTGTGATCGTATTCTCTCCCTAATCCGAAACCTGAAATCAAAATCCACATCAAGCCCAGGAGGGCTGACTATGCGAAACAGCTTGCTCACCGCAACGGCTGCCACGCTTAGTATCTGCACCATCGCGCCAGCCTCGGCGGGATATATCACCAATGGCGACTTCGAGTTAGTCAATAACGGCACGTTTTCTGGCTGGACGTACGGTGCGGCCCCAAAATCGATTGTGGCCTCATCCGCGCCCAACTCCGCAATTACCGGAACAAGCGCAAAACTAGTCCCGGAAAC
>CAYYBV010000251.1:0-1921 GCA_964469675.1 uncultured Verrucomicrobiota bacterium | reverse complement strand
TCGATATGGACTTTGCCGTCCTGACAGGACCCGGAAAATCATTGACCTTATATCTTGCGCATAATACAAGCGCTAATGGCCAACTTGCCATAAGAGTATTTGACAACACAATTCGTGTTTTTTCATCGAGTTCCAGTTCTTGGATTGACACTGGCCTGGTCCCGTCGTTCACCTCCGGTGCCAGCTGGACAACGCAGACACCCACCACAAATCATTTAACGATCACAGGCAACTATACTGACGCAACTCCCTATTACACAATTACCTTGAATGGCGCTTCCACGGGTCATCTCTCGTATTTTCAGAATTCGCCCACCGTCGGAAAAGGAATTGAGCAGGTGCGCCTGTCGTGCGGTTATGGCGACGCGTATAAAGATACAAATGTTTGGCTGGCGGACAACGTGTCGCTTGTGCCAGAGCCCTCCGCCCTGGTGTTGTTATTAACCGCCGTGGCCGGCTTGTCAATTCATGCACGGCGGAGGTGTTAACTCGTATTTTATAAAAACGGCAAAGACAAGGGGCTTGTTGCTTTATTCGTATGCCCCTGGCAAGTACATGGTTTGTAGCCCGAAGGCACATCACCGTTGCGCTACAAGCGCTCAACTATGTCCGTCGCCAATAAAGCAACAAGCTCCTGATCTACCGGGTAAATATCTAACCGCAAGATACCCGCCTTACCTGACGGCACAAAGATGGCCCGCCACGGTTCTCCGTACCACGAACATGATTTTTGGAGAGACTGGAAAATGCCGGACCGTATTTTCAAGTTCACATTGATCGAGTTATTGGTCGTCATCGCCATAATCGCGATTTTAGCCGCCCTGCTGTTACCAACGTTAGGCAGGGCAAAGGATACGGCCAACGCCATCAAATGCCTTTCAAATTTAAAACAGCTTGGTTTGGCGGGCCACATGTATGCGGGTGACAATCGCGATTCCTGGATGTTATTCTCTACCGGAACCAACAGCCTATGGTACCAAAACACGGCATTTCTTTCCGCCCTGACAGGAAAAAACCAGCGAGACACCCTTTTTCCCCCAGGCGATGTTTCCGTTTCACCGGACATGGTATGCCCAAGCATAAAAAATATCTACCAGGTCAACGGACATACTAATATTGCCTTTTATGGAATGAATCAACAGGGGTTTGACGACTTGCTTGGGCCGGCGTGGTATTCGGATGATATCAGCAACGCCTACAGTCTACCCAAAATAACTCGACCAGCAAATAAATTGGCTCATATCGAATCATTCAATGCTGTTTTTAAAGCACCTTTTACTTATTGCCAATGGAACATTCCGTTTGCTTATGCTGACATAACACTGAACCATGGAGTAGGATATAGGCATAGCGGATGTATCGCCGCAAACGCGCTATTTTTCGACGGTCATGTGGCGCTTTCCAAATACTGGGACTTGCATCCGGCGTCAAGATCCGCCAAAGATGTTTGGGACGTCTATGACATGACCAACTGATATAATTACGACCATGGCATTGGGTTATAAAATTACACGATCAAGGTTAAATCATGAAACGCGTCTTATTTGTCACCCTTATTATTGCCTCGTTTTCCGCAATCGCTGAAGAGTCGCTGATTGCCTGGAATTACGACACCCTTCAAAACATCGGGCTTGATTTCACCAATGGCAATGATGCGGTTATGCGCACTCACTCCAATGTAAAGACGCCAGATGGAGAACAAACCCTTGAAGTGGAGTTAAAAGAAATCAACCTAGACGCCAGCCTTCCCTATGAGATACAATTGAATTTTTACCATAAAGACGGCTTAAAGGCAGGAAACTACGAGTTAAGTTTCCTATGCAAGGCTTCTGCCCCCGGCGAGATACGGCTTTCAGCCGCCGTCGCCAATCCGCCATGGACCGAACTGCCAGGCGCCTCAACCTCCGTTGAAACCACCAAG
>CAYYBV010000250.1:2510-3037 GCA_964469675.1 uncultured Verrucomicrobiota bacterium | reverse complement strand
GAAAGACGATGATTCCTTTCAAGTCGGTGTTCTGCGCCAAGCGTCCCAACTGTGTGCGCTCGCTGTAATTCCTGACGAATTCCGGCGGGTGCGACGGATCTGCCAGTCCGCCCGGTGACACGCAGTTGACCCGGATGCCGTACGGCCCGAGCACGCTCGCCGCCCAGCGCGTGAAATTGATCATCCCGCCTTTTTCATAAGAATAGATCGGCGACGGGTTTTGGCCCATGGTCGTGCCCTTATAATTGCCGAACTCAACCCCGACCATGCCCATCATCGAGCCGATGTTGATGATCGATCCGCCCCGGTTTTTCTTCATTTCTTCCGCGAACAGGTTGGTGATCATGAACAGGGCGGAGGCGTTGACGTGCAGGCTTTGATCATAGATTTTCAGCGGGTTGTTCCAGCCGCCACAGGCGCAGCGGGTGACGGCGTTGTTGACCAGGATGTCGATGCGGCCGGATTTTTGGATGACGGCATCGCGCAATTGCGTGATGGACTGCTCGTCATTCAAGTCCAGTTGCAAG
>CAYYBV010000250.1:1000-2500 GCA_964469675.1 uncultured Verrucomicrobiota bacterium | reverse complement strand
GGTGACTTTAAATCCGCGGGCCCGCTCCTCGCCGGCGACTTTTTCCAGCGCGGCGATGCCGCGGGACGCAAGATAAGTCTCCGCACCGGCTTCCGCCAGGGCCGCTGTGATTTGGCGGCCATATAACCCGGCGCCGCCAGTCAGCACCGCCACTTTGCCTTGCAATGAAAATGTATCCAATACTTTCGTGCTGGTCATGCCCGTTGCCTCCCGTCTACAAGCTGATTAACGCCCCGCCGTTTTCCCGGCTTTCGATGCCGCCGATAAGCAGCTTCATCAGTTCCTCGGTCTCGCTGAAAGGATAGGAGCTTTTCCCGGTCCGCAGGAATTCAGTGAAGGATCGCAATTGAGCTTTGAATGCGTAAAAAGTGTCGGTCGAACAAACGATGACGTTGCCTTTGGTGCCCGCCAGGCGCAGCCCGCCGCCATATTGGATGTCTTTGACACAGGCAATAATGATATCAATACCCCGTGCGTGTGTCATGTGGACAATGTTGCGCTCATAGCTTCCCGTATTCCGGATGGTCAGGAAGCCGGGGCCGACTATGGGGTAAATCGCCTCCAATGCGTGAATGCCGTATGTCTCCCATTTTTTGGCCATGGTCATGGATACGAAGCGTAGCAGGCCCAACTCGTTGGTAGATTTGTGATAAGCCGAAAACTCCTTGGAGTAGCGCAATGAGCTGGAAGACATAATCGGTCGTTTTTCGTCAATGGCCCATTTGTGAAAAATCGCCAGATCCGCGCGATTGTCGCACAGTGGTTTGTCGATGAAAACCGGCAAGCCCGCCTCGATGAAAGGCCGGGCACGGCGCACATGCTCGCTGCCGATATCGGTGGCAATGATGACCGCGTCCACCTGGCCGATCATGTCTTCCGGGGCGCTGACGATATTGGGGATCAGGGAACATTTGGCCACCAGCGCCGCGTCCTCGCGGCGGTCGCAGTAAATGTGGGTGATGTTGGCGCCGCCGATGGGCAGGGTTGCTTTCGGCTCCTTGTTTAAATAGGCGGGGATCCCGGCGAACGGGCATTCGCTTGTCATGGCTTGCTCGTCATAGCCGTTAAAAATAGCGCTCCAAGAATAAGGATGGCCATTGCCTTCGGTCATGCCGATGATGCCTAAACGTATGGCGCGCGGATCTTTTACCAGACTCATAGTTCGTTTCCTTTTTGTTTGTGGCATGTTTAAGCGATCCCCGCCGGGCGGTCCGGTGCGGATGCATCACGTATTTCATTTAAAATTGCCAGGGCGGCGGCGCGGGGATCAGCCGCTTCCAGAATCGGCCGGCCCACGACCAGGAAATTGGATCCGGCCCGGACGGCCAGGGTAGGGGTGGCCACGCGTTTCTGATCGCCCATGGCATTCCCGGTGGGCCTGCCCTCCGTAGCTCCCTGAGCGCAGGAGAAGCGAATGCCGGGTGTCACCAGGAGCGGTTCCTGCCCGAAGCGCCGGCGCAGATCGGCAACGCTTTTTGCGTACCCGCGCCACTCCCCGAA
>CAYYBV010000250.1:0-990 GCA_964469675.1 uncultured Verrucomicrobiota bacterium | reverse complement strand
CAGATCGGCGACTTCTTGGGCCGAGGCCACCAGTCCATCCATTCCGGACGCCAGGGCAAGTTCACTTAAGCAAAGGGCCTGATCGGCCACCTTGCGGCCGATGCCGATTTCATCAAGGTCTGCCTGGTCCAGACTGGTCAGCGTTGTTACGGCAATTAATTTTGGGGCCTGGCCGTGAGCAGAACGGGCCGCCTGCGCGGCGGCTTGCAGCATCGCGCGTCCACCGCCGGCATGCAGCGTCAGCATGCCGATATTATGCCGGGCGGCGGCGGCGACCGCGCGTTCAACCGTATGGGGAATATCATGCAGTTTCAGGTCGAGAAATATTTTTTTGCCCCGGGCGCGCAGGGGTTCAAGCGCGCGTGGTCCTTCCGCCGTGAACAATTCAAGGCCTACTTTGAACCACATGATTTCGCCGGGTAGTTCCCGGATCAGGGCTGCCAGGTTTTGCGAGGATGGCAGGTCAAGTGCGACGACCAGTTGCGGAGGCATGGCGAAAACTCCTTTGGTGGCGGTTTGAGCGTGGGGCCGGGTTGGCCCACGCCCCGCCAATATTTTTTTAAAGCGGCTTGACACTGTCGGCATCTTCGGTTAAAAAACGAGCTCAAGTATGTCGGAATTTGCCCTAAAAAAAAACAAAATTATTTTTTAAAAAGTTGTTGACACATTTTTTTAATTTGATATCTTGATTGGCTCGCTGGGCAAAGGTCGTTCTTTTTTTAATCGTAGGCAAAGCACGGCATCATGAACGCCGTTCACGATGCGTGCTTTTTTTACGGTTCATTGTTCTTTGACAACAGAATCTGCACATACATACATTTCGAGTCGGAAGTGGTGTGATTTGTGAATAAGCTCATGTTCTAAGTTAAGAATAGAAAGCGATGGCGGATGATCTGGTAACGGAGCATCCGGATGTCGCGACCGTTTATATTACGGAGAGTTTGATTCTGGCTCAGAACGAACGCTGGCAGCGTGGATTAGGCATGCAAG
>CAYYBV010000249.1:0-3049 GCA_964469675.1 uncultured Verrucomicrobiota bacterium | reverse complement strand
TTAGCAGCCGGGTCTCGGCCAAAGTCTGGATCAGGAAGCGCCCGCACCGCGGGCAGTGGATCTCGGATGTGCTGGCTCCGGCGCCGGAATGGTTCACGTTTGGGGTTCGGCAAACCGGGCATGGGTTACGGTTTTCCATAAGGGTGTCCTTTCGAAAAAGCCCTTCGATGAAGCGCGCTCTATGCTTTGAGGTTCGTTTTTGCGCATCCATGCCAGCAAAGCGTTAGGCTGTGCTGGCCAGACGAATCGGATGGTCATGGGCAGAGCCTGCGGCCTCGGTAACTATGCCTCCGTTGTCGATACCGATCAGGTAACGGCCCATGTTAAGCCTTCTGATCTTCCAGTTTTGGGTTGAAAAAAATTGCCATGACCGCAAGGCATGCTGTGGCGCAGACCAGCGTCACAAGCCATACGCTGCCCCAATTACCTTGCAACACAGTAGTGGTGCCGTCCGCCAGCAAAACCGATTTGGTGTAGAACTTTATCAGCGCGTCGTTGACAAAAGTTCCTATAAACGATCCGACCCCAAACGCCATCAGCGCGTACAGGCCCTGAGCCTGCCCCTGCATCCCCTCCGCGGCTGTCTTGCCGACGTAAACCTGTCCGCCGACCACAAAGAAGCCGAAAATGACGCCGTGTATCAGAATGCCGATATACACCAGAGAGGTCATGTCGCCGGCGGCGAAGAAGTAGGCGACATAGCGCAACGCCAGAGCTGCAAGACCGGCCACGATAGACCATTTAACGCCGAATTTGCGCATGGCCCAGGTCACCAGCAGCATACAGAAGACCTCGGCAGCCTGGCCGATATAACTGACGGCCGTAAGCTGCTGAAATCCTTTCGACGCCAGAAAGTCACCCAAGAACGCGAAGTGGATGTTGAAAGGAATCATTGCCACCAAAGTGACAAAAATGAAAATCGCGAAGTTCTTTTCCTTTAACATCGACAGCGCGCGCAGTCCCAGTGCGTCGATGATCGAGAACGGCTGGCCTTTGCCTTTAGGCGGGGTGGGCGGACAGAGCCATGCCACCAAGGCTGCCGCCACTGCCGCGCCAGCGCCGCAATAGAAAGGTATGTTGGTGCCGTCGATCTTGACACCGAAGAACTGCATGGCGGCCAAGCCGAACAGCACGGACGCTACCCAGCCGATGGTGCCGAAAACCCTTATCTGAGGGAACTGCTCGGCAGGAGTGTTGGACATGGCGATGGCGGCGGTCAACCCCCAGGTCGGCATATAGAACAGCAGCGCGATTAGCAGGCAGGCAAATACAGCCAGTCCGGACGTCGCGCGCGCCGTCATGAAAAGCATCACGGCGCAGACGAGGTTCGAGACCGCCAATACCTTTTCCCCGTTGAAATAACGGTCGGCGAACATCCCCATTAGCGGTGACGCCAGCGACCCCAGAGCCATCGTAGAAAGTATCCAAGGTTTCCAGGCCGACCAGCTTTCGCCCTGGTTGGTCACATACGGCGCTAACGCTGCCCAAAAGACCGCGAACATCATGAATTGCAGAAACATCATCGCGCTCAATTTGACGCGTGTGGCTATCGGCATCTGTGCTGTCATCGTGTGCTCCGTTATAGGTTTTTAGGATAAATTTTTATCCTTGCGCGAAAAACATTCATACTCAGTGTCGGTATTATCACCGCCAGACCGCCGCGTTGTCAATGCAAACCAACAAAAGATGTCGCGGGGCGCCAGGCGTTTTTATTCGAAGTGAATCAGTAAACTAACAAATTTTTTGCACTTGGATTTGCAATAATGCAATTGCGCTGCATTTAAGCGAACGTGTATCCTAATAACTGATGCGGGGTAAAGCTCGCAGCCCAGGATTCCGGGAACAAGCGCGAGGTGGCCCGGAATAAGGATGGAATGCCGGGGAACGAGAGCGCGTCTCGTTTTCACAATTCTGTTATTCCTCTATTCCGTCATTACAGTGAACGCTCCAGCGTTTGAGCCTGCGAGCACGCGTAAGAGAATAAAACATGATGAACGCCAACAGCGGATTAGCCATAGCGGATTATGCCGTAGTCGCCAGTTTTTTTGCCGTGATGATCTCGGTGGGATTGTTTTTCGGCGGCAAGCAGAAAAACATGGCCCAGTTTTTCGGCGGCGGCAAGCAGGTCCCCTGGTGGCTGAGCGGCATATCTTTCTACATGTGCAGCTTCAGCGCCCTTGCTTTCGTGATGTATTCGGCTCTGGCCTATAAGTTCGGCTGGCTGCCGATCACCATAAGCTGGCTGAGCGTACCCGCTGTGCTGATCGGATGCCGCCTGTTCGCGGCGCGCTGGCGCCGCGCGGCCGAGACCAGCCCGCTAGAATTCATTGAGCGGCGCTACGGCAACGGCATGCGCCAAGGACTGATGTGGATGGGGCTGCCGATGCGCATCCTGGACGATGCGTTCAAGCTGCTGGCCATCGGCACGGTAGTGGGCGCGGGCATGGGGTTCCCCCTGCACGGCGCGATCATAGCATCGGGACTGATCATCTTAAGCTACACATTCCTGGGCGGTTTGTGGGCGACTCTGGTCGCGGACTTCATCCAGTTTTTCGTGTTGCTTGCCGTAATCCTCGTGTTGCCTTTTCTCTGCCTCGCCAGGACTGGCGGCTGGACAGGGTTTATTGAGAAGGTCCCGCCGGAATTCTTCCGTTTCACGGCCGACAAATATAATTGGACTTACATGCTGGTTTTTTTCCTTATGCTCTTCTTCAACCTTTCGACATCCTGGTCCATGGTGCAAAGGTATTATTCCACGCGCAGTGAGAAAGACGCCCGCAAGGTCGGCTATTTCGTTTGCGCACTGCTCTTCATCGGCCCGCCACTATTCTTCATCCCGGCCATGACGGCTCGCGTTTTCATGCCTGAAATACCCGCCGACCGCATGAACGAGGTGTATGCGCTGGTCTGCAAAAATGTTCTGCCTATAGGGTTCGTGGGCATGGTCATAGCGGCCATGTTCTCCGCCACCATGTCAACGCTCGCCGGCGACTACAACGCCGTGGCCTCCGTGCTGACCAACGACTTCTACAAGCGCATGATCGCCCCG
>CAYYBV010000248.1:0-3061 GCA_964469675.1 uncultured Verrucomicrobiota bacterium | reverse complement strand
TCCAGCCGGTGGGACACTGCGGGTTGCGGGAAGACCAGGGGCGAGGAACTGGTTGCCCAAATCTTGGCCCGCCGCGCCAGATCAAGCGGGTCTTCATTGACTATGCCGGGGATATAGCAGTCATTCTTCAATAAGCGCTGTTGCAGGTCGCGAATTTTTATTAAGGCCGCCTGTTTTGGCGAAAGATTGTGCCGCCGGCATAAAAAAGCGCAGGTTCCGACCGCTTGTCCCATAATGGCGCCGGTTGACATCAGACGTATGCTGCCGAGCGCGACATGGCTTACGGATATATTCCGGCCGGCCATAAACAGATTATCAATGTCTTTGGCATACAAGCTTCGCATGGGAATGGAATAGAGCGGTACTCCCCGCTTATCGTAAGTACTTTGATCGCCAAAGGTGGCTTCAGGAGGTTGATCCTTGGCCAATATTCCGCCGGGCGTATGCAGGTCAAGATAGCCGCCGCCGTATGCAACCGCATCGGGGAAGATTTTCCCTTGTTTGATATCATTCCCGTTAAGAATATAATCGCCGGCAATTCGCCGGCTTTCACGCTTGCCGGGCACTTGGCCGATCCAGTCCAGGGCGAAATTGGCAAAGCCATGGTCGCCCTGATTCTTCATATGGTCCCAGACACCCAGCAAATGCCGGAGAAGCTCGTCACGGATGGTTTCGTTATCGGCAATAGTGTTATAAGGCGGGCCTATTTCGACCCACCACAGTCCAGGAATGCGGTCATGTTCCCTTGTTTTCAATACGGGGCTATCGGCATCGTATTTCACCGCCCATGCCGGCGGTGTGAAAGGCACGGGTTTGCCGATATCCCTGACTTGGAACAGGAGCGAGCTACCCATTATGCCCAGATCCGGTTTGGCAGGCGCGAGTTCTTCGCCGAATTCTTTTCTTCCTTCCCGGCCTATACGGTATTCCGCGCCCGCCAGGCAGGCAACCGTGCCGTCCCCGGTCGCATCCACAAACAAGTCGCCTTTGACGGCGAATTGTTTCTCGTTGCCTAATTGTATGACTATGACTTCCTTGATGCGCTTTGCCTTTCTGATCAAGCTGCGAATGCTCGCGTTAAGATAGAGCGTCAAGGAAGGTTCCCGGCGGCAGGCATCATAAAGCACCAGGTCCCAAACCGAATTCACCTGGCTTTCGCGGCGGATTGTAAAGTTTTGCACCCTTTCCGTGAGGATCAACTCTTCGATCAGCCCGCTTTCCCGCGCCCATGGCTGGTTATTCGTTGCCCCGGCGAGAGGCACGCGAACCTCACTGCTGCTGTTTCCGCCGAGCACCGGCCGGTCATGGATCAATGCCGTTTTCAAACCCAATCGGCTACCGGCCAGCGCCGCGCAGGCCCCCGCCAATCCGCCCCCGCAGACCACTAATTCGAACATCGGTTTCTCAGCCGGTTGAACTTTCTTGTGCATAATTTCCCTGATCAGGATTTTGCTTCCAATTGTGTTTCTGCCCGGCGCCGAATGTTTGATGGATTAAATATGGCAGGGCGGACTTTTGAAAGCAAGTAAAACAGTGTTTTTATTGCTTTCCGGGGAGGGCAAGAATTTATGTGAAAATTTACAAGTCAGATAACGATAACTCTACCCGGAGGTCGGCGCTTTGATTTTAAGGTGGCGCGTGAATTTGCCTGAGGAATGTCCGGCTTCTTCCTCGGCATTTTTTACCTTTTTAATCTGCTTGATGTTAAGCATCGCTTGCGCTATCTTTCCGCTTCTGTGAAACGGGCGTTACCAGCCTCCTGAAATCACCGGGAAAATATTTTTGGCGTGGTTTGTCATTAATGCACAATAAGGAGATCGTTGGCCATGGCTAATAAGGAAATGATGGATGGGAATACCGCGGCGGCTACCGTTGCCTATGCAGTCAGTGAAATTTGCGCGATTTATCCGATTACGCCCTCATCCAATATGGGTGAATTGGCCGATGAATTCAGCGCGGCTGGTCTGAAGAATATCTGGGGCACGGTGCCGCAGGTGGCGGAGCTGCAGTCGGAAGGCGGCGCCAGCGGCGCCGTGCACGGCGCCTTGACCGCCGGGGCGCTGGCCACGACCTTCACGGCTTCCCAGGGCCTTTTGCTGATGATCCCCAACATGTTCAAGATCGCCGGTGAATTGACCAGCACGGTTTTCCATGTCTCGGCGCGCTCGCTGGCCTGCCAGGCGCTTTCGATCTTTGGTGACCACTCGGACGTCATGGCCGTGCGCGCCACCGGCTTTGCCTTGCTCTCCTCCAACAGTGTGCAGGAGGTAATGGACATGGCGCTCATCGCACATGCGGCCACTTTGGAGTCCCGCGTGCCATTCCTGCATTTTTTCGATGGGTTCCGCACCTCACATGAAGTCCAGAAAATCGAGGAAGTCGGGCGTGACGTCATGCGCGCCATGATCAGCGACGATCTTGTGCTGGCGCATCGCCAGCGCGGGCTTTCGCCTGATCGGCCGTCCATGCGCGGCACCTCCCAGAACCCGGATGTCTATTTCCAGGGGCGCGAGACCGTCAATCCCTATTACCTGGCCACACCGGCCATCGTGCAGAAACAGATGGATAAATTCGCCAAGCTCACCGGCCGGCAATACAAGCTCTTTGATTACGTGGGCGCGCCGGATGCCGAGAAGGTCATTGTCATCATGGGGTCGGGTGCGGAAACCGTTCACGAAACGGTCGACGCGCTGGTGGCGCAAGGCAAGAAGGTCGGCCTTTTGAAGGTGCGCCTGTTCCGGCCGTTCGATGTCCGGGCGTTTATCGCCGCCCTGCCGCCGACGGTCAAGGCCATTGCCGTGCTGGACCGCACGAAAGAGCCGGGCGCGATCGGCGACCCGCTCTACCTGGATGTGCGCACGGCCATTGGGGAAGCCATGAGCGAGAAGCTGATGGCCACGCGCCGCTATCCGGCCATACGTGGCGGACGCTATGGCCTGGGCTCCAAGGAGTTTACCCCGGCGATGGTCAAGGCCGTGTTCGACAACCTCGCTGGCAAAAAGGGCATCAATCACTTCACTGTGGGCATTAACGATGATGTCAGTAATACCAGCCTGAAGAC
>CAYYBV010000247.1:0-3109 GCA_964469675.1 uncultured Verrucomicrobiota bacterium | reverse complement strand
CGTCTTTATCCCAGCAGGTGCTGGCCGCTGTCCACAAAGATAATCTGACCGGTAACCGCATCCGCCTCCAGCAGAAAAAGCGCGGCCTTGACCACGGCCTGTACGCTGGGCCGAAGCTTTAAGGGCAATGGCCCGGCGCTTTCGCGGGGCGCACCGACGGTATCCGCGGCCAATACGGGGCCAGGGGCCACCCCGTTCACGGTAATTCCCGGGGCCAACTCCAGGGCGGCCAACCGCGTCAGGTCGGCCAATGATTTTTTGGCCAGACTGTAAGGCACGGCATCCGACTGATGTGAGGCAATTCGGCAATCCAGCAAATTGATGATGCGCCCGCGCTTGACGCGCCGGGCAAACGCCTGCATGAGCAGGAGCGGCGCCAGCAAATTGACTTCCCATTCCGCGCGGACCGCCGCCGCGTTAACCTGTAACAACCGCTGTTTATTAAATACGGCGGCATTGTTGATAAGAATATCCAGCCGGCCGGCGACAGCCCAAGCCTGGCCCATAATCTGATCGGCGGTACGCGGCATCCGGCGATTGCCGGTCCGGAAATCGCCGGCCACCGTCCATGCCTGCGCGCCATTCCGGCGCAGGTGCGCGGCCAGCTTTTCCGCCGGCCGCGCCGAACGGTTATAATGAATCACTACCCGGCACCCAGCCAGAGCCAAGGCCTGGCAAAGCGCCGCCCCAATACGCCGGGCGCCGCCAGTCACCATTGCGGTTTTACCTTTAAGCAGCATTACAGCCTCATCATACGCGCTTAATATTGCACAAACCGGCCCAGAGTCCGGTCATATATGGACACCACCCAGCGCAAGCGGGAATAAATCAGGCGCAGGCGCACCATGGCCACGAACATTTCCAGCGAGGCCTTGCCAACGCGCAAACGCGACCCGGACACATCCCGCCACGTGGTCGGAATTTCCTTGATGGTAAATCCGGCGCGCTTCAGTTGGAACAAAAAATCAACATCAAAGGCCCATTGCGTAATACCGACATGCGGTAGAATGGCACGGACCGCGGCGCGGGTCAACAACTTGGCCCCGCACTGGGTATCGGAAATCTGCAGGCCGAACATCAGTCGCACCAGTGCGTTGAACAGCCGCGAGGCCACGCGGCGCTTAAATGGTTGCGCGATGCTGATCCGCGCCCCCGGCAGCCAGCGCGAGGCAATGATGGCATCCGCCGCGCCGATGTTTTCCACGAGTTCCTGAAATGCCTCCGGCGGCGTAGCACCATCGGCGTCCACAAAACCAATCAGGCGCCCCTGCGCATGGGCGAAGCCCAGCATGACCGCGCCGCCCTTGCCGATTGGGCGTGTATCCACGACGGCCCGGATATGACTTTGCCCGCGGGCATATTCCCGGACGACATCTTCCGTACGGTCACATGAACCGTTGACCACAACCAGGATCTCATAACGCCCGGCATAGCGCACGTTGAAAAACGGCAGATATTGATCCAGCATCCGCCCCAGGCGGGTTTCCTCGTTACAGGCCGGAATAATGATGGAAAGTTCCATTGCTGGTTCCGTCCTGCGGACGCCTCAGCCGGGATGGTTGCGCGAAACTTTTTGAACAATTATGCCCCGCCGCTTAAACGTCGGCAAATCCAGATTCTTGCCTTCCACCACCGTGGCTTCAACATTGTTAAACCGGCTCTGGCTGGCAGGGACAAATAAATCCGTCTGGACAACTTTGCTCCGCGCGGCGGACTCCACCGTCAGCGCCCCAGCCGGAACCGTGCCAGCCAATCGGCCGCCCAGATCTTCTTCACGTTGGGCCGCGGGACACACCTGGCCATCCGCCTCTTTTTTTTCCACAACCAGGAAGACAACAAACAGGCGGTCCTGCCATTCGGTTTCACAGCAGACGCCAGTCATGGCCAGCGCTTCCGCGCAACCGATCTTGGCAATACCGGCCATCAACTGATCAACTTCCTTCAACGCGAGATCGCTGCCGCCCATCACGCTCACCAGAAAGGCCTCGGCCTCGGCCAGCACCGCGCCATGGTTCAAAAGGGCGTTATTGCGCACGGCCTCAAGAACCTGGCTGACCTTGTCCGGGCCGGTCCCCTCGGCACAGGCAAACACGCAACGCCCATTACCCTTGCGCACCAACGCGCTGACATCCTCGAAATCAAGGTTGATGACACCGTGGCGGCTGATTACACACCAGAACGCCTGTATGCCGCGTGCCAGCATGACATCCGTCTGTTGGAAAGCCGCGACAATGTTAGCCTTGTCCTCCACGAGCTCCAAGAGCCGCTGGTTGGGCAGGCAAATGACGGCGTCCGCGCCGGCTTGCAGCGCCGTCAAACCACGCCGGGCAAGATCCATCCGGCGTTTACCTTCAAACTCGAATGGCAGAGAAGCGAATACCAGCGTCAAGGCGCCGGCCTTGCGGGCTTCTTCAACGATCAAGGGAGCCGCCCCTGTGCCCGTACCACCCCCGAGGCAGACTACCAGGCAAACCACGTCCACATCCCGGAACAACCCGCGAATCGCCTCCGCATCGGATTCCGCCGCGCGCTGGCCCATGCGTGGCTCACCGCCGGTGCCCAGCCCCTTGATAACCCGCTCACCGATGTGCAGGCCAGCCAGATCCCCGGCTTCCGCCAAACTGCGGCCATCCGTGTTGACCGCCACAACGCGCGGGCCGTCTTTCCACTGCCGCGCCATAGCAACCACCGTTTTACATCCGCCATTGCCCAAACCCACCACCAGCGTTCGCGGCATGGTTAAACGCGCCGCAACCTTTGGCCCGGACTTTTGCGGCACCTGCGGCGGATAGGCTTGGCCAGCACTGTTCATGATTGCCCCCATAACTTGCCCAAAAACCCGCCCCACCCGATCGGCTCGGTTTTACGATAGCCGCCACTGCGCACGGCATAGCGCAACATGCCAAGTGGCACGGCATATTCGGCACCCTCATTCACCGTAGCCATGCCGCTGTAATTTACCGGCAGGCCAATCACGCATGGCAAATCAAATACTTGCTCCGCCAACGGAACAACCCCCTTCAGGCGGACACCACCGCCGGTCAGAACCAGGCCGGCACCCATTTGTTGCGTAAGCCCTTGTTTCTTGAAAAGGTCGGCGATTAGTTGC
>CAYYBV010000246.1:0-3132 GCA_964469675.1 uncultured Verrucomicrobiota bacterium | reverse complement strand
ATACCGTTTTCACAATCGAACACCTGGGAGGGCGTCACCAGGCGTTCATTCAACGCGGCCGCCACGACAGTCACCTTGAACGTGGACCCCGGCTCATAATTATTGGCAATGCAGCGGTTGCGCATGGCATCTGGCGCCGTCGTCCGAAACGCGCGCGGATCGTAGGCCGGAATATTGGCCATCGCCAGGATTTCGCCCGTGCGCACACGCTCGACAATCGCCCAGGCCGCCTTGGCCCGTTGTTCGCGCACGCCGTTTTCCAGCGCGAGCTCGGTGATATACTGCACATACTGATCGATCGTCAGCGTAACATTGGCGCCGGGGCAAGATTCAATTTCCAACATGCGACGGTCATACAATTCATGACGGCGACCATCCCGTTCACCGACCAGCAACCCGGGCACACCGCGCAAATAACGGTCCCAGCGCTGTTCAATTCCAGCGCAACCATTACGATCCGGATCCAAGTTGACATACCCAAGCACATGACACAAACTGGAGCCACGGGGATACGAACGCATGATGGCATCCTTCAGGAAAACACCGGGCAACTGCGTACGTCCCAAGGCCTCGGCTTGGTCGTCCTCAAGGACATGGCCGAAACCAGTCACATAGACAAACTGGCGCTCCGGGTGGTTAATCCGATCCATGAGCACCTGTGGCTCCATGTTCAGGATACGGCCGATGGTTTCGGCCACCGCCCGGACATTGCGATTACTGGCAATTAAAGCCGGATTGGCACACAGCTCTTTTTTCACCAGGTCCAATGCCAGCACGTTACCGTTACGATCGAGTATTTTTCCACGGCCCACCGCCAGTTTTTCCCGGAACTGGCGCATGGCGGTAATCCGGGCACTACGATCTATACCGGGGCCAAGGTGAAAATGCAGATAGACCAGGCGGGCGCTGACACCAATCAACGCCAGCATCATAATTACCGCCAAACCGATAAGACGGGTCCTATATCTCCATTCAATCATTCACAACAAGCCTTGGAAACTGCGCAAGTTGGGCCATTTGCCGAGTGTAGGACGGCACACTCTCGGCGATCAGATCCGGATCCTGCAGACGTACCAAGCGTCCTTCTTCCGGCCAAATCATAACGACACGATTGCGGGAAAGCGCATTTTCAATACTGGATGGCGACTTCATGGTCTCCCATTTCCACAATTCGTAATCATAACGCTTTTGAATGGCCACGCGCTGCTGCTCCGAAATTTTAATCCGCTTGCCCAAAGCCTGCCCGCGCGCATCAAGCCAGACATACATGAGCATCAAAACCACAAAACCCATCAGAACTGCCGCCCAGGGAAGTGCGATTACAAAACCTTCGGTTTTTTTGTGCCGGTTATGCTTGGCCATGACTCAACTCCATCCTTTCAATTACACGTAATTTGGCTGATCGCGATCGCGGGTTGCTTAAAATTTCTTCCGGGGTTGCCGTCAGCGGTTTTTTAGTGATCCACCGGATAAGCGGCCGGGTTCCTTCCCAACTTTCACCGCCGGCCGGCAGGGATAGCCACCGGCCAATGTGTGCCTTGCCTATTCGTTTGACACACCCATCTTCCAGGCTGTGATAACTCAAAACTGCCATGCGCCCGCCCGGCTTCAGCAAGCCGATGGCCGCCTCCAATCCAACGGATAGCGATTCCAACTCGCGGTTGACAGCCATCCGCAGCGCCTGGAATGTGCGCGTGGCCGGATGAATCCGCCCGTGCCGCGCCCCCAGGACGCGCGCCACCAGGTCCGCAAGGCGCCCGGTAGTCTGGATCGCCCCCTGCCGGCGTTCCCGCACAATCATGCGTGCAATCCGGCGCGCGGCCGGCTCATCACCGAACGAGCGAATGATCTCGGCCAGGGCTTCCTCGTCCAGCGAAGCCACCAAATGGGCGGCGGTGGTCGGCTGATGTAAATCCATGCGCATATCTAAAGGCCCGTCCTGCATAAAACTGAAACCCCGCCCGGCCTGGTCCACCTGCATTGACGACATACCCAAGTCCAGGAGCACACCGTCGAACGCCTGAATACCATGCCGCTCTGCCAGGAATTGCAGATCGGCAAAATTCGCCTGCTCAAACTTGCATTGGGCCGACCACGCCGATAGGGCTGCGCGCGCAATTTTTATGGCGCTCGCGTCGCGATCCAATGCCAGCAAAAATCCGCGCGGGCCCAGCCGTTCAAGAATCGCACGTGCGTGCCCGCCGCCCCCCACCGTGCCGTCCACATAAACGCCAGCCGGTTTAATCGCCAGCAAGGCCAGGATTTCCTGCACCATGACCGGCGTATGCATGAACGCCCTTTCTCCAGGCACTGACCAAACAAGACTTTCGACAACTTTGCCGTCTTTTCGAGCGGCCACCACAACGGATATGTCGTGGCGTCGGCTCGCAAAAAACGCGCTGGCTTAAGTGTCGGCAACGATCGAAAGCTCTTCAACAAGACACAGCCACCGCCGGCCCCATGAGACGCATTTTGGCTTTCAAAATTTCCACATCGTAACAAGTCGAGCAAAACCCATGCGAATACACACATTGTGGCTTTTCGGTTGCAATCGCATATTGCCAGCCCAGATCGGTTTTTTCGCGGCCACAAACACAACATTTCATGACGACCTTGCTTGCGTTCATGACAAGCCACCTCCTTGCCAGCGAGCCATCAAGCCCAAAATGCCTTTACATGAGCAACGAAAACAATTTGCTTTTGGAAATCAAGGCCGCCATCCGGCTGGCCGCCGAAGGCTTTGCCCCCATCCGGCTCTGTGGTTCCAAACGAATTCGACGCACATCGCCCAACGGCAAGATCTGCATGGTGTTGCCGCACAACGCCGGGCGGCTGTTCACCACCAAGGCATGATTGCCAAAACGCAGCGACCGGGCGGCCAGACTGGTGGCCGGCAACTGAAACCACTTCTCCTGGCGCCCGCTCCGCAGAGATCCATTCACTTCCAAAAAACCAGTCATGCTCATAGTCGTTATCTCCGTTTGTTGCACAGGCGGGCAGGCCGCCGTTATATTTTTTAGCGCCTTAACTTCAATCAGCGGAACAAAAAATTAGCCACGCCCACAAGGATTTGAAATTACCGAACCTGTGCAGAGCGTTTGCATTTGTGTTTTTTGCATCCCATGCGTTCGC
>CAYYBV010000245.1:0-3135 GCA_964469675.1 uncultured Verrucomicrobiota bacterium | reverse complement strand
GAATGCCAGGATGTGGCCGAGCGGGTAATCCGAAAATGCTTCCCGCGCCCCGTGATCCTGGGCGAAGAAAACACCGTGGCACCGGCCGCAAGCGATTTGCTTTGGATCATTGATCCGATTGACGGCACCGTTAATTATTTTCACGGCCTGCCGTTATGGTGCTGCTCGGTCGCCGTTTGGTTCCGGGGGCGCGCGGCCGCCGGCGCCGTATATGCGCCCGTGCTGGAAGAATGCTACCGCGCCCATCGCGAATGCCCGGCGACCTGCAACGGCAAGCCGCTGGCCGTATCGGCCACGCGCCGCCTGGCGCAGGCCGTGGTCCTCACCGGCCTTGATAAACGCAATGACCGGCTCGCCAAATCAATCGCGCTTTTCCAGCGGCTTGCGCGCAAGACGCAAAAACTGCGCGTCATGGGATCGGCCGCGCTTGACATTTGCCAGGTGGCCGCCGGCGGCGCGGACGCTTTTTTTGAATCCGGGATTTATCTGTGGGATGTAGCCGCCGCCAGCTTGATTGTCGACCAGGCCGGCGGGCGCACCGAGATCATGACCCCCGGCCCCCATAACCAATTGCGGTTTTTGGCCAGCAATGGCCGCTTGCACACCGCGCTGAAAAGGCTGGTAGTGTAAACCTATCCATAGTTGGTGCTGGTCTGGCGGCCAAGCTACCATTCAATGCTTCACATTGCCTGCTGCACAGCCACCCAGCCGTCGCGACCCGGCACACCCCCCTTGGCAATGCGCCCGGGAAGAATGGCCGAAGCGGTGGGCAGCAGGCAACCTAACGGCATAAACTCGTGACCCAGCGAACGAGCCTTTTGCACGAACCGGTCAAACAAATCGCGGCAGACGATGCCCTCCACTTCGGCATGGATCGTGAGCACATTCAGCCGTTCGGGCCGGATGCGCGACAGGATATGATCGTTATAGGTTTCCAGCGTGACGCCAGAATGGCCAATAACTTCGTCGAAAGTTGGCAGGGTTACCGGTATCTGTGGCTGATTTAACAGAACGCCTGCGACCACCGGCCGGAAAATCGCCTGCCCGCGACAGTCACTGTTGAAGGTGAAATGGAAATGCTCTTTTTCACCCAAGGCCGTTTCCGTGCAACGCCAGCCGGGAGCGGCCGAACAGGTCGGGGGCGCGCCGATAATCGTGGTCATCAGGTCAACCCCCCGCGCCAGGCTGGCGCGAACGGCCTCAGGCCGCATGTGTTCGATGTGCGTCTGCCAGGCATAGTGGTCCCAGGCGTGGAATCCCATTTCATGTCCGGCTCCGGCAGCCATGCGCAGGCAATCGCCAAGGCGCTTGCCGATGATCGTTCCAGGCCAGAACGTGCCCCGCAGCAAAATGTCCCAGCCGTATAAACCCGCGGCATGACTGCGCAACATTTTCACCAGGAATTGCGGGCGCACCAGCCGCCAGAGATGACGCCCCATGTTATCGGGGCCCACCGAAAAGAAAAATGTGGCGCGGATGCCGTGGGAGGCCAGCAGGCGGCATAAGGCCGGCACACCGTCGCGCGTGCCGCGCAACGTGTCCACATCAATGCGTAATCCAATTTTCATTCCAAAGAAGGCAAAATTCAAAATGGCAGGCGTAAATGCCTCCCGGCAAACTGGAGGGCCTTCGGCCACAAGCCCAAAAGCTAATTGCCGGAGTCTTTAGCCTGACGGCTGACGGCTTGATCGGTTCATGCTTGGTCTTCGACGCCAAACTCGCCGGATGCAACGGCTTCCTTTAAAAAGAAATCCAGGGTTTCATCCACCGACTGCTCGAGCGGGATCGTCGGCGTCCAGCCGAGCAGCTTCTGCGCCTTGCGAATGCTGGGCCGCCGATGGGCAACATCCTGGTAGCCGGCGCCATAATAGCGGCCGCTTTCCATTTCCTGGATGCCGGCAAACGGCGGGAATTTTTTACGCAGGGGGTGCTGTTTGAATTTACGGATCAGGATCTCGGCAAGCTCCTTGATACTGGCCTCATTGACCGGATTACCAATGTTGAAAATCTGGTTATCACATTTGCCGCCCTGGTTTTCGATGATCCGGAACAGGCCTTCGATGCCATCCTTGACATCCGTGAAACACCGCTTCTGCTCGCCACCATCAATCAGCCGTATGGGACTGCCTTCGACCAGGTTGAGAATCAACTGGGTAATGGCACGCGAACTGCCGATGCGCGCAGAGGTCAAACTGTCAAGCCGCGGGCCGATCCAGTTGAACGGCCGGAACAGGGTAAAACGCAGGTTCTCGTGCCGGCCATAGGCCCAAATAACGCGGTCCAGGAGCTGTTTGGAGCAGGAATAAATCCAGCGCTCCATGCGGATCGGCCCAACAATCAGGCGCGAGGAGTCCTCGTCAAATTCCTGATCGTCGCACATGCCGTACACTTCCGATGTCGAGGGGAAAATGATGCGCCGGCCGTATTTGGCACAGTAACGCACAATGCGCAGGTTTTCCTCGAAATCCAGGTTGAACACCCGCAGGGGATTGCGCGTATATTCAATTGGCGTGGCAATGGCCACCAGCGGCAGGATGACGTCACACTTGCGCACATGGTACTCAATCCATTCGCGCGAGATGGAAATATCACCCTCGTCATAATAAAAATCGGGACGCTTGAGCAGCCGCCCAATCTTGTCCGAATGCAAATCCATGCCATGCACCACATAGCGCCCGCTATCCAGGAGCCGCTCGCTGAGCGCATTGCCAATAAACCCGTTCACGCCCAGGATCAGCACTGCGGTTTTACGCTTGGCTTTGACCTGTCGCCGCGCTCCCAGGCGCGTGCCCTGCGCCAGACCCAGAACAGTGGCCGCCTGCGCCCCCGCCATGATAACATCTTTCTCCGGCTGGGTCTGGCCCACCTGCACGACACCCTGCCCGCACGCCACGGTCAGAGGCGCGACAGTCAACACCGTGCCGGGTTTCTCGTTCACTTTCGATTTTTTGGCCGTGGCCGACCAGACCAGAAGCTTGCGGTCACCGGCCCAGGTAAATGCGCCCGGATAGGGATGCGTCACGGCGCGGACCAGGTTGCAAATGTCCGGCGCGCTTTTGTTCCAGTCAATTTCACCATCCGCCGGGCGCCGCCCGCCGAAATAGGTGGCTTTTGCCTGGTCCTGCGGCAGGCGTG
>CAYYBV010000244.1:0-3140 GCA_964469675.1 uncultured Verrucomicrobiota bacterium | reverse complement strand
GGCGCGAACATACATGCCGGGTAATAGCGTATGGTCTGGATTCGGAAAGATCGTCCGGAAAATAAACGAGCTGGTACTCGGGTCCACCGTGACGTCCGAAAACTTCAAGGCGCCTTCTAAAGGATAATTGGTTCCGTCTTCAAGAATTAAGCGCGCTTTGGTCAGATGCTCGCCCTCACGCGTGAGATCGCCGCTGGCCATGTTCCGCTTCAAGCGCAGCAGGTTGGCGCTGGACTGGGTCACATCCACATAGACCGGATCGAGCTGCTGGATGGTCGCAAAAGGAACGGCCTGGTGCGCCGTGGCCAGTGCCCCGATGGTCACAGCCGATTTGCCGATGCGCCCTGAAATCGGGGCAGTGATACCGGTATAAGCCAGGTTGATCCGAGCCGTTTCCATGGCTGCCTTGGCGATGCCAAACTCCGCCTCCGCCTGTTTAAGCGCCGCAGCAATATCATCGTAATTCTGCTGGCTGACCGCCTTGATATCCACCAGCTCCTTGTAACGCTCGGCTTTCAACCGAACGGGCAGAACATTGGCTTCAGCCCTGGCCAGCGACGCCTTGGCACTGGCATAAACCGCATCGTAGAATGCCGGGTCAATCTGGTAAAGCAGGTCGCCGGCCTTGACATCCCCGCCTTCATCAAATAAACGTTTTTGAATGATACCGCTCACTTGAGGCCGCACTTCGGCAACAAGATAAGCAGACACTCGCCCGGGCAATTCCGCGCTGACCGTCAACCGTTGCGGTTGAATAACCGCCACGACAACTTCGGGGACAGGGCGCGGCACAGGGCCGCCTGACCGCCCGCACCCGGCCAGAATCAGCCCGGCCAATGAACCCCAAAAGGCAACCATAAAACAGTGTTTGTATTGACGCGTCTGCATGTTTTTATCCTTTCGCTTGCTTGACACCCAAATCCTGCCAAAGCATCGCTAATTGACGCAAATAATGATTTTTTAGACTTTTAACATCGCTGAATTTTATCGCGATCATCGTGCCGACCATAATTGCAATTAAGGACACCACGATGTTGGCCAGATTGATTTTTTCGGGGAATTCACCGTTTTTCAGCGCGGCCTCCACGCATTCTTGAAAGAATTCTCCCGGCAACATAGGATTAACCGCCTCGATACCGGCCAAATCTGGGAAAAAAAGATGTTTTTCAACATCAGAAATGAAGGCTTTTTTGGGTTTTTCGCGCTGGATGAGCATTATGGAGATAAGTTCGTACTTGATGTTGATCTCGCTAAATTCAGCGGCCATCTCTTCAAAAAACGCGTTGATTAACAAAACATTTCGGCCTTTAACATCTTTTTGCCGCACCTTCCAGAGGAGCTTGATGGTCATAAGATTGATATAGTAAATAATCAATTTTTCCCGGGAAGTAATTAAAAAACGTGCCTTCCGAGATTTCGGCGCGCTTGCAGGCATCCTTGACGGAAATATCCTCAAAACTGGAATGCCGCAAATGTTCTATAAACGCCTTCATTAAGGCGATTTTTGTCCGGGCATGCTTTATCTCACGCAATGAATATTCTGCCATGTCCATCTCTATTCCGTGTTGTTTTATAACTAACATCAAAAATATAGCGCACTTCAAATATCATGTAAACATAAATATTAAAAATATTTTCAAGTGATTTCCGCAAGTTTACAGGTAGAGTGATGTGAGCTTACCGCCAACTGCCGATTGTCGCGCCGGGCGAAACTACCCGGCCTGTAAAAATGTAGCGCGTATAATTGCATGCGTCCTAATCCAAATATTTCCACTGTGGCGGTTGTCGGTGCGGGGCCGGCGGGCCTGATGGCGGCCCTTACGGCCGCAAAATCGGGCGCACGGGTAATTGTTTGCGAGCAGCTTCCAGAACCGGGCACAAGGTTGTGCGCCACTGGAGGTGGGCATTGCAATTTCACGAATACCCTCGTAACCGCAGATTACCTTGAACGCTTTGGCGCAAAGCGCCGGTTCGTGGCACCCGCCATTAAGGCTCTGAATGGCACGCGTCTACGGTTATTTTTTGAAGAGCTGGGGATTCCTTCCCATAGCCCGGATGGATTCCATGTTTTACCGGTGTCCGGTTCCGCGCGCGCCGTCCGGGACGCTCTTTTCCGGGCTTGCCACAAACAAGGGGTGGTGTTTCGATTCAACAGCCGTGTTATAAGCCTGCGAATAATTAATGGCCGCACGGCCGGTATCCTGACGTCATTTGGTGCCGAATCAGCCTCGCGCGTGGTACTGGCCGCAGGCGGAGCGAGTTGCCCGGACCTGGGCGGCGGGGAAAACGGGTTCAAGTTGGCACAAATGGCCGGCCATACGATTGTCCCACCGTGTCCGGCACTGGTTCCCCTGATTACCCATGAGACTTGGCCGGCAACCCTGGCCGGAGTTTCACTGCCGCGCGTTACGCTCAGCATGGTATTTCAGAACAAAATTAGCAAAACGGCGGACGGCAGCCTGTTGTTTACCCACAAGGGCATCTCCGGACCAGCCGCACTGGACATCTCTGGTAGTTTTGCGGCGGGGTTGATGACCCGCGCATCCGTGGACATGATAATTGACCTGGTTCCCGGTTTAAAGATAGATGCGTGGCAGGAAAACATCGAACGGTTACGAAAGGCGCATGGCGCCAAGACAGTGCTGTCTATCCTCACAGCCATTCTTCCGACGGCACTGGCAAAAATGGTACTTGCGCGGGCGGACGTGCCCCCAACCGCAAGCGTAGCGCACTTGTCACGCAGGCAAAGCCGTGCGCTGATCATGCTGATAAAAAACTTGCCCCTGACAATCACGGGGACGGAAGGCTTCGCTAAAGCTATGGTTACAAGCGGCGGTATCAGTCTAGATGAAATCTGTCCCAATACAATGGAAAGCAGGCGCGTGCGCGGGCTTTATTTTGCCGGAGAAATCCTGGACGTGGATGGCCCCTGCGGCGGATTCAACCTGCAATGGGCTTTTTCCAGCGGGTTCCTCGCCGCGCAGACTGTAAAATGAGGACTTCGGCGACCAGAGCTAATTGCGGGATCATTTACATTTTCTTTTCGCCCAACGCCGAACAATCTGATATTTTTTCTCTACCTATTGGGCGAGTGGTGAAATTGGCAGACACGCAAGACTTAGGATCTTGTGCCGCAAGGC
>CAYYBV010000243.1:0-3199 GCA_964469675.1 uncultured Verrucomicrobiota bacterium | reverse complement strand
AGCCTGCTGCCGGCCCAGGCCCTGTATAAAGGCAAGGAATATAAGATCAATCGCCTGCCGACGAAAAAAGAATATGACGACCTGATTTTCGGCTGGCTAATCGAATGCGGGGTGACCAGCAACTCGGTGATCTTCGTCAAGGACGGTGTGACGATCGGCATCGGCACCGGGGAGCAGGATCGCGTTGGCGTGGCGGAAATCGCCCGTGACAAGGCTTACCGCAAACTGGCCGACCGGCTTTGCTGGGAACAGCACAAAACCCCCTACAACGATTTAAAAGACGCCGCCATCAGGGCCGAAATTGACGGTGAAGTCAGCCGGCGCAAAGGCGGGATCATCGGGAGCTGCATGGTTTCCGACGCCTTTTTCCCATTCCGCGATGGCGTGGATGTCGGCCTGCGTGAGGGCGTTACGGCTGTGATCCAGCCGGGCGGATCGGAGCGGGATTTCGAGAGCATTGAGGCCTGTAATGAGGCCAAGGTTGCCATGGTCTATACAGGCCAGCGCTGTTTTAAACATTAAGGGCGACTATGCGGCGGGCAACTTTTGGGTCAGTAACGTTTCTTTGAATTGTCATCCTGACGCGCCGCAAAGGAACATCCATAATTGAGTTTTGACCGCGAAGATTTATCGCCACGCGCGAAATGACAAGCTGAATATTCAGGCCTTTGCGCTGACGACCATGGCGTAGGCGTTATGGTTATGGATGCTTTCCATGTTTTCGCTTTCCACCTGGAACCAGGTGATACGCTTATCCTGACGGAGCTTGTGTGCAACGGCGCGGGCCATGTCCTCGGCAAAGCGTGGGCGGGCATAGGCGTTTTCCGTGACGTGTTTTTCATCCTCGCGCTTGAGCAGGGAGTACAAGCCGGAGCTCGCTTCCGCCTCGGCGATGGCGATCAGTTCCTCGATCCAGACCAGCTCGGTACTGCGCACCCGCAGGGTGACCCATGAGCGTTGGCTGTGTGCGCCATGGTCGCTGATTTCCTTGGAGCAGGGGCATAGGGTGGCCACGGGTACCACGACTTCCACGATTAAATCCTGGGCATGGGGCGCATGCTTGCGGTCGAACGAGGCCAGGAACGCGCACTGGTAATCCATCAGCGAGCGGGCCTGCGAGACCGGGGCGGTTTTTTCCACGAAATAGGGGAATCGTATTTCCAGGTGCGCCGTGGAGCAGTCGAAGCGGTCGGTCATCGTGCGCAGGATGGCGCCGATATTGCGCAGGGAAATTTTGCCGCGCTGCTCGTGGAGCACTTCCACAAACCGCGACATATGGGTGCCTTTGAAATGATGGGGCAGGTCCACAAACAGGCTGACCCGCGCGACAGTATGCTGGACTTTGTTTTCGCGGTCCAGGACGTCCACGGGATAAAGTAAATTCTTGATGCCGGCTTTCCAGATTGGAATCTGCCGGTCATCGCGCTGGTTCTGGATGTCTTTTAACATGGGGTTGATCTTAACACACGCCCCGGCGCAGACGCAAGTCCGGATTTGCCACAGCGTGTCCGGCAGGCACAACATTCAGGGGCGTGCCTGCTGTAGGGCGGCGGCATGCGCTTCGTTGTAATAGTGTATCAGTTTTTTCCAGTCAAATTGCTCGGCCAGTTCTTGCGCGTAAAACCGCAGCGTAATACGGTCGCGCAGTTCAAGCCGCGCGAATTTGAACAAATAGCCGGCTAATTCATCGGCCGCGTTCGTGTCGGCCGTGTTTTTACGTTTGACTACGAACAACCCTTTCTTTTCACAGTCCGGGGTATGGTTCAAGATATAGTTGCCGAATCCGGATAAATCCGAAGCCACGGCCGGGATGCCGCGTGCCAGGCATTCAACCGGCGTATAACCCCAGGGTTCGTAATAACTCGGGAACAAGCCGAGGTGACAGCCGCGGACGAACTGGTCATAATCCAGACTGAAGAGTGGGTTGGTGGTGCTGATAAAATCAGGGTGATACACGATTTTCACGGGGTCGTCGGGTTTGTTCACTAGGTTGGAACGCCGCAGCTGGTTGAGAACCTCGTCGTGGGCCTGATCAAGCAGGTCGTGGGTTACGATCATGGGTAGGCGCGTGGTGCGAAAGGCTTGCATGGTGCGACGCAGGCGCAGGCGCCAGTAATCATCCATCAATGCATTTAAATCCGGCATTTGTCCCCGGGCGGCGGCTTCAAACAGGCGCTCGCCAAATTGATCCTTAATGGCCATGCAGGTCTGGTGCAGTTCCTCGGTCATGGCCTTATTGTTCAGCACATCGGCCAGCATGGAGCGGAAAGGCTTGCGCGAAATGATGAACATGACCACCGTGATGTCCGCTCGGGCCTGCTTCAGCTTGTAATTGAGGCGCGCCAGGGCTTCGAGCGTCAGGTCAAAGCCTTTGTTGCGATATTCGTAGCGGCCGGAGGTGAAGACATATAGGGTGCGATCCAGGTTGAAGCTGTAGCTGGGGAAAAAATGACCGGTCACAAATTGATGGATCTTTTGCTTGTACACCTTGTGCAGGTTTTCCGACTCGTGGCGCGCAATAAACCGCTCGATATTCAGCCCGTTCGGCAGGACCAGGTCGACCTCCCGGCTGAGCAGATATTTACATTCGATTGCCGTTACGTTGCTGACGGTCGTAAAAACATTGGCGCCGTGCGCGGCGGCGCGCTCGATTTGGACGCGCGTTTCGATGTTGAACCGCCGCGCATCATTATGCCAGTTGACGAATGGGAGGTGGTCGTAAAACCATGGGTCGCTCATGGCCAGATAGCGCCCAAGGAGCGTCGCGTGGGTTGTGAAGATAATCCCTACCGGCAATTGGTCCCGCCGCATTTCCGGGATGGCAGCGCCTCCCATCCATTCGTGAAAATGGGCGATGATGTGCGCGGGACGTGGCGGCGGTTGACGGGTCAGCGCCCGGAAAAATTCGCAGACCATCAGGCCAAAGGCTAGGACCTCGTTAATCTCGTGGTCATCCTTGGGCGTGCTGATCTGGTGATGTTCCCAGAAAAAATACTTGAATTCAATCAATTTGGGCATCGCGCTTTGGCAGTCCAGCAAAATCACCTGGGGCCGCCCCGTGACCAGCCAGTGGCCGAAATGCGCCTGATAGCCCATGGCCCGCAATGCCTGGAGCGCGTGGCGTAAAATTTTTGGCGGTTCGGCTTCATCAAATTCGATCGCCGCCGTGGCTAAATTATACGGACCAATCAGGCAATAG
>CAYYBV010000242.1:0-3203 GCA_964469675.1 uncultured Verrucomicrobiota bacterium | reverse complement strand
AACATGCATGTTTTGGACTATTTTTTGGGAAATATCGCGCCTGATTGTCAGGCGTGATGGTGGCCGCGCCGCCCATTGCGCAAGCAATGGGCGTCGCTTCTACCCTGTCAACGAAACCTTGGGTTGAAGGTCATGACACTGCCACCCAAAGCCGCCCGGAAACAAGCCGAACTCGCCGTGCCCTTAATCGGGCAACTGGAAACGGCGGTTAGCCAGGGAAAACCGGCTGATCAAACTATGCGCCGCTATTATCGCGAGCATCCGGAATTAGGCTCGCGCGACCGGCGTTTTTTTTCCGCGCTGGTTTTTTCCTGGTTTCGCTGGCGTGGTTGGCTGGCACCATTGGCCCCGGCACGTTGCGCGCTAACCTACCTGTTGGATGCTGTCGAACCCCACCCAACGATAACACTCCTTGCCGAGCAAGGCGGATTGAACCGCTTAAATCCTCAACCCGCCGGTGGCCTGACCGTAGAAGAAAAAGCAAGATGCGCGGGTCATTGGCTCGATATACCGTTCCCGGCCATCGAACAATTAGTACCTGCCTGGCTGCCCGCTCAATTGTATATTCCCAGTGATGCAGAACCAGGCGCACATCGGAGGCAATGTATCAAGGCGTTTCAGACTCGACCACCGACCTGGATTCGAACCGACCGCGATGCTCAAAAACGGATATGCGCCGCGCTCGCGCGCCATGCAATCAAGGTTTATGCCCATCCGCAAATTAACGGCGCAATTTGCTTACAGGGCGCACCCGACCTTGAACGCCTGTCCGCTGAAGCGCCTTGCGAAATCCAGGATCTGGCCTCCCAATGTGTCGGCTGGGTTTGTGCCCCCGCATGCGGGGAACACTGGTGGGATGTCTGTGCCGGAGCCGGCGGCAAAAGTTTACATCTGGCTGACCTCATGCAACAGCGGGGTGCAATCCTCGCCACGGATGTGCGTTCCGGCAGTTTGGATGCATTGCGCCAACGCGCCCGCCGCCGGCGTCGGAATATAATTGCATGCCGCACATGGGACGGAACCCGGGATCCCACGCCAGGCCAATGCTTTGACGGCGTTTTGATTGATGCACCTTGTTCGGGTATCGGCACGTGGGCGCGCAATCCCGATGCCCGCTGGCGCACCACGGAGTGCGACATCGCCCAGCGGCGGATCGTCCAGGAACAGCTTCTGCAGGCCGGCGCCGATAAAGTGCGCCCCGGCGGCCACCTGGTTTATGCCGTATGCACCCTGACGGCAGACGAAACTCAAACGACAATCAATCAGTTCCTCAGTGCACACCAGGATTTTCAACTGGAACCAGCCCCACACCCCCTGACCGGTCAACTGACATCAGGATTCATCTGGATATGGCCATGGGAAGCAGACTGCAACGGCATGTTCATCGCCCGCTTAAAGCGCACAGGCCCGGCCTAATCCCTCCCCTCGACCACATCGCTGACTACGCGATTAAGTGCGGCCATTCCGTTTTCGCGGGCGAAACGATGGACCACAAACTCCCGGGCCTTGGCGGCCAGCGTTGATCCCAAGTCGGCATCCGTAATTAACAGGCGAATGCATTTCACCATTTGTTCGGGTGTATCGGCCAACAGCATTATCTCGCCGCCCCCGGAGGGAATTCCTTCAGCGCCCAGTGAGGTTGAAACCACCGGCACGCCGCTGGCCATTGCTTCCAGAATTTTTGCGCGAAACCCGGAACCGATGCGTATCGGGCAGATAAAAACCTTGGCCCGGGCCAGGTACGTTCGAATGTCCTGGACTTCACCGGTGACCACAATCTGCGGATCGCGCCGCGCCAGGTTCCGGATGGATGCAGTGGCCCCCCGGCCAACAATATAAAACTTCAGTTGCGGATATGTTTTTTTTAGTTGCGGCCAGACCGTGCGCACAAACCAATGCACGGCATCGCGGTTGGATTCGTTAAAGTAATAGCCAACAAAGATCAGGCTGTCCTCCCGCGCCGCCATCGGAACCGACGCATAATCATTCACATCCACGCCGTGTGGCACCACCGTAACCCGTAAATTGGGCGCATAATTCAACAGAACATATCGCTCCTGGGACGTAAGCACCAGCACATGATCAACATTACGATACATGGCAAATTCGTACTGCCGCACCTGGTTAAACCCGATCCGTTTCATCAATCCTGCAGGCGACCAGCGATGGAAGCGTATGGCGGTCGCAAAAGCTTTTGTACAGCATTCGTGACAGGAAATGATCCGGCGCACCGCGGACAGATACGGATTACGATACAGGTACTGCCCCATGGCGGAGAACTCGGCAATGACCACGTGAAAATGGCCGCGTTCCACCATCTCGCCAACCCGCCGGCGCATGGCCCAAGAGCGCATTTCGCGAAACGGTGATGGCATGGTTGAAAATAATTGATACGCCAAGCGCTTGAGCGGCGATTCCTCCTGCGGGGCCGGAATCATTTCGAGCTCCGTCACCAGGGCACGAATCTCGGCCACATAAGGTTCATCTTCCGGACAAATGAACGAAAGCAGACTAACCTGGTGTCCGCGTTCCACCAGATAGCGAATGCGATTATAGATGACAATGGAACCACTAATGCCTTTGGGGTGAGGGAATAATTTTGTCAGGAAAAGAATTTTCATCTAATTTTTCCACCCCGGCGCAGCACATCGTGGGACGAGCCGTCCATTTGATGCGTTCCGCCTTTTATACACAGTCTGTGGTCCTTCATGATTGCAAAACCACCGGAATTTGCAAGAATCTCCGCTACATGAACGACCCTTCCGATACTATTGCCGCCATCGCCACCGCATCGGGCGAAGCCGGGATCGCCATTGTCCGTATTTCAGGCGCAAAAAGCTTGGCGGTAGCCGACCGGGTTTTTTCCAATACGGGGGAGCCGCCTTCGCGGCGGGCACCCGGCTTTTTTTTGCACGGCATGGTTAAATCCAACGAGCACATCCTTGATGAGGCCATTTTGCTCGTCATGCGCGCCCCGCACAGTTACACGCGCGAGGACGTGGTGGAAATTCAGTGCCATGGCGGCCCCGTTTGCGCGCGGCGTATTCTACAGGCAATATTAGCTGCTGGCGCGCGCCTGGCCGAGCCGGGCGAATTTACAAAACGGGCTTTTTTGAACGGCCGCATTGACCTTGTTCAAGCCGAGGCGGTGCTCGACTTGATTAGGGCACAATCGGACCGGAGCGCCACAGCAGCAGTGGAAC
>CAYYBV010000241.1:0-3205 GCA_964469675.1 uncultured Verrucomicrobiota bacterium | reverse complement strand
CAGGCGGGATAAACGATTACAAAATCGGCATGCGCCGAATCCGCGACGGCAAAACCATCCTTTCAATGCAATTTTCGGGCAATGTCATCCCATTTCCAGGAAACATCCAGCCCGATGCCTTCCAATTCAACTAAGCAAACGTTTACGGGAAGCGGGTTAAAGGCTTTTATCCACCAGCAATCGCGGCCATCGGTTTCCAATCCAGGCAGAAAAACAACAATCCGGCCCGCTTTCATAATGGCAGCCCGACCGCCATCCTGTTTGAGCGCCTCGGGCGCAAGCAAAATCAACCTGCGCTCATCGAATGCCAACGTTGCAAACAAGCCCGCATTAACCGTTCGACCGGCCGCAACGATTGCTTCAACCCGGCAAAGATAATCGTTAATGGTCCGGCTGCGCACAGTCTCCTCGCCCCAGGCAACAAGCGCATTGTATCCGCGTTCAGCGCATACGCGGCGAATCAATTTGCCGTAATGTGCCCCACACACATTCTTATCGACAAGGAACAAGACGCTATGATCGGCGACTCCTTGCCGGGAACGGATAAGGACGGAATTTTCACCGAGAAAATTACGGCTCAAGCCGTCTTCCCGATTGACGGCGTATCCGGCGGTCAACAGGCCCAACACCAATAATAATGCCAGCGCGCCCGCAAACAAACCGTGGCGGCCCGCTGCCCGCCACAACACCATGCCCGGCGCACAGCGCCTCCGGCATCGGAGTCCTGAAATAATCAGTACCGCCATGCTCGCCGAGGGAATCACCCAAAGGCTTTTACATTCAAATATCGTGTTGAATAATCCGCCAACCATGAATGCCATCAAGGCGGCCCTGGCCGAGATGTTCGACATAAATACCGGCAGGGATATTACATTTTCTTTTTTATCCGCAACCGAGGTCATTCTCCAGATCAGTACGAACAGAAAAGCCAGCGCCCAAAAAACGAAAGCCCCGTATTCGACCGCCCAGGTGAGATAACCATTGACCAACGTTCTATAGGCCGCGGTCATGGATAACGGTTGATACCACTGCATGAAATATTCACCGGCATTGCCGCTGCCAACGCCTTGCGGATTTTCCGCCAGCATCTGCAATCCGCCCATCCAGACAATCCAGCGATTAATCACACTGTCATCCGGCTTAAACATGCCGTTGACAAGGCGCTGATCGCCCTGGGTAACCAACAAGAACAACAGCAGAACCATCAAGCTCGATAACCAGAGCGTATTTGTGCGGGCCTGCCTGCTTTTCCAGGCCCAATAACCCAGCGCCGCCAGAACCGCCGCCACGGCGCCGCGGGAATAGGTCTGTACCAGCAGAAACCACAGGGCGATATGCGCCAGCCATGTGCCGACATAGACCAGGCGCGAAACCCATCGTTTATCCTCCGCCAGCCGCCATAAAGGGAACCAGAGCCAGGGAATCAGGCCGGCAATAAACGCTCCGGCAAAATTCGGATTATCGAACCACAGCGACCAACGGATATGATCCTGAAAGACAAAATCCACCCGGGATCCCTTTCAATTATCGGGCGATGTGTCCGCCAGCGCTGCCGGACCCGACCAGCGCATGGCTATTTCTTGCGACGGCAACTCGACACGAAATTGGGGAAGAAGCTCCTTGGCTTCATCGCTGTCAAGGTCATAGCATTTCCATTCCTGTGCATCGCCGATACAGACTGGCGGCGGCGGAGCCAGCTTCGTCTTGCACAGATCGGAGAGGCAACGACGGGCGCGCGCGGCATTGTTATCGCTCTTTTGTAAAAGATGCTTGGTGCGTTCGTGATGATAACTTAAAAAGGCCTTGATCAAGACTGACGACTCCGCGGTTGCCTCATGCGCCGTATTGGCATACGAACGCCAAATAATCGGCAACTCATACTTGCGCGCATCGGACAGGAATCCGAGCATCATGTGATACCGTCCGCTATCCGCCTCTCCCGCCGTCACCAGTCCCGGCGCATATGCCATGCGTTTGTGCGGCTGATCCAGTATCCCGGGAATCCCGGCAACCCACGCGGTCACGATTTCCGGCTTCCAGGTGACAAAATAATTGCTGAGCTGGCCGCCCCGCGAAATTCCATAAACCAGCAATTGATCCGGCGCCACGCGGTAGCTCTTTTTTAATTCCTCCAGGCCCAGCACAATCGCCCGGCCGAATCCGTTTTCCACCTTCCAGCACAGACGATTGGTAAATATTGCATGAAAAACAAAAACACCGCGTTCGTCCGCCCACGCATCGAATTCCTGCGTTGCCCATACGCAGTTTATTAAAACCCGATGGACCTGCCGCCCTTCCGGCTCGTAACACTTCGGAACACGATAGTGGAACTTAAACTCTTTCTTTTCTTTGCCGGGCAAGCAAACTTTCACCGATTGCGGCGGCAATTCGCGCGAAAGCTCGGCCGCCCATCCATGGCCGACAACCGCCAGCATAATGACCCATACCAACCGCATCATCATGGCTTATCCTCCGCAATCGTTTCCCAAACTCGCGCCATATTTTCCGAGGGCAAGATTACCCGGTATGCCGGCGGTATTGATTGCGCATCCTCGCTTGCGGCGGGATACGCACGCCACTCCTGAATATCTCCGACCCATGGATTTGAGCCGCAAGGCTGGACATGCGCCGCGAGAAAGGCTTGCGCCAAGGCCAGCACCCTTTTGTCCATGGCATGGCCCAAGTCAGCAAACGATCGCCAAGCCACCGGCCAGTCCAATCTTAGCGTCTCACGATAGAACGCGATGCCGGCTTCATAACGCGCATCCCGTTCACCGCACATAATCAGCATGGGAACCGATTGGGCCGTCGGGCCGGGAACATCCCACCATCCAGCCGAGCAAGCCACCGCCGCCTTTACCCGTTCCGGCCGCCATATGACCAGACGATGAACCACCTGCGCCCCCGCGGAAAAGCCGAACAGAAGCAGTTTCCGCTCCGCAACGCCATGGCAATCCGCCAGTTTATCAACCTCATTCAACAGCCAGTCAAAGCTACCGCTTTCCGGATAATAATAGCAAGCCTTGCGGTCTCTAATATTTTCAGGATCACCGTAAAAAGTCGGCGCTAAAATCCAGAGGTTATATCTATCCGCAAATTGCGCCCAAGGCCCATTCTCCCGGCAAGCGACAGAACCATCCCCGTTAAATCCCGGGCAAACCAGCAGCAATCCCGGCGTCAAATGCGCGGCCGCGGCCGGGCCTGG
>CAYYBV010000240.1:1823-3222 GCA_964469675.1 uncultured Verrucomicrobiota bacterium | reverse complement strand
GCTTTTGCCTAGTGGAAAGCCTTTGCACGAAAACCAACGCCGGGCCTGCCGTTTTATGGTTTCGGCACCACGGCCATCTTGCCGAACAATACACCCAGATCATTTGGGAAACCGGCCTTGCCGGGATTCCAGGCGGGCTGGACTTGAATACGCAACCATGTTGCGCGGGTTAGCCCTGGCGGCAACGGCACGATCAGCCATTGCCAGGCGCCGGGACATAAATATGCTGATGAGCGCCACGGCATTGTTTCTTCGAGAAGCGTAAGCGACTGTGCCGCGCCGTCTGGTGTGGACACCAGTAAAAAAATATATCCGGCCGCCACAGCCGGCAGCAACACGGCCGAATCGGCCCTTGCCCAGCGGCGTTGTAGTGGCTGCATAACTTCGTATTGCATGTTTTTGGAAAACCCGTTGCTGACGGATACCAGGCCGTTTTTTGTTTGCAGGCAGGCACTGGCGATAAAGCACGGTGAGCGGGCGGTTAGCGAAAGCGTGCCGGCGGATGGCAACTTCGCCGGCCGGCAGGCATGGGCCCACCACTGGTCGGCCAGCGGCTGGAATTGCAATTCGTCCCATGGCGGCGATATGGTGTTTCCGCTATTCAGCACGGGTGACATGGGGTGGGGATCTGAAGAATAGATTGCAAATAACAATGCCAGCAGGTTATTCGTCAAATTGCCTGGAATAGTCAGGTTGACCTGCTCGCCGGCCGCGAGGCTAATGCCTGCCATGCCGGGCTTTCCGATCCGTTCGTTGGCAAACCGGCGCAGTCCCATGTTGCCGCTTTCCAGGGGGAGTGCCATTACACTGGTTAATGTGCTTTCTGGCCGCGACCTGTCTTTCAGTGTCATTTTATAAAGGCTCAGCGATAGCGGTCTTACTTTGATGCGGGTTGGCAGGGATTTATGGGCTTGTTGTAATTTTTTGTCCGTAAAAACGGCTTGTTTTACAAGGCTGAAATCAAAAAGGTCGCTCCGTGGCGGTTGGAAAGGAGTCGTGAAAAAGGCCGGCTGGTCCGGTCGGGCGCACATGATTTTTTTCCAGGCATGTTCGGCGACGCTGTAATCGTTTTTGTGCTCATTGTCAAGGCCTAGCGCGCGGATGCCAAACATGTGTTCCAAGGGTGCCGTAATGCGGGAATATTCACCCAGCAGGATGCCGTGTTCCTGCTGAATTATCCTGGCAAACGGCGCCAGAAAACGCAGGAAGCCACGGTGTTCAACCAAGGTTGTCAGATGCCCGCGCTGGGCCAGGCCCATCAGGCAGATAAGCGCGGCCAGTCCGGGAGCAAGCCAAGTGCGCCCGGGCCGAAGTGCATTTTCCGGCAGACGGGTTACCAGTGCTGTCAAACACAAGGCTGACATTGGAACTATGGCCAGCAGCAGGTAGCGGGTCATCA
>CAYYBV010000240.1:0-1813 GCA_964469675.1 uncultured Verrucomicrobiota bacterium | reverse complement strand
CATCATGAAATCCCGCATTGTTCCAGCTAGAACCAGGGCGGGTAATACGGTCAGTGCCAGTCCGATCCGTTCCGTGCGCTGCCAGCTTTCGCCAGTTAGCCAGGTTATCCATCCGGCAAGGACAAGCCAGGTTATTGGTGTGGAGACCATGTTGGCGAAAGTTTGCCAGTCGGTCAGGATGTTATAGTTTGGTACCAGGTTGCCCAGAATGGGAAGCGTGCCGATGCTCGTGCGGTTAAAATATAAGTTCACCAGGAACAATGTGCTGGCCAGCGCCAGCCCGGTGGCCAGCCATCTGGAAACGGTGCGGGAATCATTCATTGCGTTGGCATTGCAATCCTTGGCCGGGCGTATTGATCCCTGGATTCGGCTGTAATGCCTGGCCAGACTGGCGCCAACAAGGACAGCCAGGCCCAGTGTCAAAAACGGCCAGTAATTTAACATGGCTGTAAAAAAACGATGGACGTGATAATAATCCGTGACGTATCTGGTTTGACCGTAAAACAACAGCAGCATGCCCAACGCTATCAGCGGGTAGAGCAAAAAGGCAACCCGCCCCGACAAAATTACCAGCCCGATAGCTATAGCTATCGGTATGGCCAGATACCAGGCGGTAATATGAAAGAACGGCGCCGCGCTTATGCATAGTGCGCCGAGCAGGATATCCCCCGATTGTCTCCAGCCACTTGTCTGCCGTGCCAGTAGCAGGAGGGCTAGGCCGGCAAATGCCATAAATCCGGCAATGATTTCCGGGCGTGCGCAGCGGGCATGCCATAAGGTTAAGGGGTTCAATAAATAACAACTGAATGCGATCAGGCCAGCCATGCGATGTGCCAGCAGGTGAGAAGCCAGTACCATCAGAACAATACCCGTGAACAAGGCAAATAATGGTATGACATACAGCGACCAGGTCGGGGTGCCTACCCGTGTTAACACGCTGATTAGCAGCGGATAAGCGGGCTGAAAATGGGGGCCCAGCAAGGCGGCGCCATGATTGACCACCCATAAGCAGGCATCCTTGGTTGTTCCGTAACCGGCGTGGCCATAATAAAAAGCGGCACGGTCCTCAGTCGGCACTTGGGCAAGCAACGGGTCTACATAAAACAAGGCGCCTTGGCGTCCGTAGGTCACGCCGGAATTTAGGTAGGAACCAGGGTCTTCGCCGCCAAATATGTCCTCGTGCGGACGGAACAGTAGTCCAATGGCTGCCAGCACGAGAAGCCCCCAAATCCAGGACTGTGCACGCACTACGGCGCGGCTGGCATATAATAAGCGGACCACAGCGGTCAGGGCCAAAACCCAGAAAAACACCCCGATGACAAAAATCATAACAACGGTATGCCTTTCGTTTAGTATCTTTTCGCCAGCACAGTGGCGGGACGGCGGCTAACGCGGCAAAATTATTTAACGCAATCTATTACACAAGCATATGCTTCACAAGCAAAAACATAAAGGCAATGTATATTTTTTATTGACGCCGCCCGAGTTTGTTATTATGAATAACGCGTCTGTGTGCTTAACGGGGAGATCATCATAGTTCGTTCGCTGGATTCTGGCCGCCGGTTTTAAAAACGGGGTGTAGCGCAGCCTGGTAGCGCGCCAGCCTTGGGCGCTGGAAGTCGTGGGTTCAAATCCCACCGCCCCGACCAGTTTGCCTTTGCCCGCCGACGGAGAGTGCCGTTCGTGCTGTGCTGTCGGTTTTAAAAACATATATTTGGGAGCAATCAGCTTATGCAATGGTCTGTGCGTGATGTTGCCGAGCGCCTGAACGTTTCAGAAAGAACAGTTTTGCGCTGGGTGAAAAACGACAATT
>CAYYBV010000239.1:1099-3237 GCA_964469675.1 uncultured Verrucomicrobiota bacterium | reverse complement strand
GGAAAGGAATGGTGGCCAGATGATGAAGAATCTGCTTGCCTTTGTCGTATGTGGAATGCTTTTTGGTTGCGACTATAATGTTCCTTTGGTGCAAACGCCGGAAATGACCATAGATCCCGGCCTTGTCGGATTGTGGCAACGGCTGAAAGCGGATGGGCAAGCCGAGCGTCTGCTGGTGCTGCCGCTTGGCAAAAAAGAGTACCTGGTCTCGTTTCCAGCTGGTTCCAAGGATGCCATGTTTGCCCGTGCTTGTTTCTGCCGCGTTGCCGGTCGCACGCTCGTTCAATTGGAATGGATCGGAACTGCCCAGGCTAAACTGCCCGAGAGCAGCCGGGTATTCCAGTTTGCAGCTTGCACGGCTGATGTGGCAACGGTTACAATTCGTCTGCTCAACGCGGACCTTGTGCAAAGAGATGTGAAGTCATCAAGCGAGCTGGTCCGGGCCATTGCCGACAATCAAGACAAGCCGAACTTTTTCCGGGACGAGATGGTGTTCAGAATGGTGAAAAATTGAATTCGAGTCAGGATTGGTGCGGGCGGTTTGGTTGCCGGTCGCGCGCCGGCGGTGGCAAATTGAAGTAGCCGAATCTGATTTGCGGGAACTGCCGGCGGATCTGTTTCATCAGGGTCGCCAGGCCCATTGGTCGGCGGTGCTTGGTCGGACATACGCGTTCCACTGTATCCATGTACCAGTCTGGATCTATGTTCAAGTTGCGCCACTGGATCATGTGGGGTTGAGTTTGTTCAAGCAGCTTGCCAAATGCTTTGTATTCAGCCGGGTCATCCGTCACACCGGGGAATGTCAGGTAGTTGATCGAAACCCACATGCCGGCCTGGCGGGCGACCAGGAAGGATTGGCGGACATCATCCAGCGAATAGCCGCGGCATCGGTAATACGCGCTATAGAGCGCCGGACGGGCGCTGTTTAGCGAAATACGGATGCTGTCAAGTCCCGCGGCGGCCAGCCGTCCGATAACTTTCGGCAGGCTCCCGTTGGTGTTGAGATGAATGGTGCCACGGTTTGTCTTCCTGCGGATCGCGCGAATAGCCGATTCAATCAAGTCGCCTTGGAGGAGCGGTTCGCCTTCGCAGCCCTGCCCAAAGCTGATCATTGCCCGCGGCGCTTTCTGCAGGTGCGGTACGGCAATTTCGACTATTTCTGCCACGGTTGGGGTAAACCCGAGCCGCGCTTGCGGTGCCGGGATGGAAGTGGCGCACTGTTTGGAAATACATCCCTGGCAGGCAGCATTGCATTCGCTGGACACGGCGATCGGTGCTTCCCAGCGTTGTAAGAAGAGATTGGCCGCGTTGGGACAACCGTATTTTTTCACGCAGACCAGGCCGTGATGAGCCATCAACCGGTTTTTTGGAAATTTACCGGTCCAGCGGCGGATCCGCGCGTAAACTTTTTGCATGTCAAAATTGGCGATGTCATGCTTGGGGTCGCGATCCACGCGCAAGGCGGGGACGTGCAGTTTTCCGCGATGCCAGCAGACGGCGCAATAGCAAAAGAGTGGAAGGCGCGGCGCCTTTTGTTCCGGCGTGCAGGCGGCCAGCGCGAGGGCGACATAGCCGGGAGGCAGAAAGGCGGCGACGGCAACGTGGTCGCGATCCACCGCCGTTAGAATTCCGTTGGTGTCCAACCCGAGGGCCCGGCGTCCGGGAAGCAGGTAAAGCCGGCTGCTAGCCGGGAGAGGAATGAGCTGCGCGGGGTCAAGCGGGTAGGTGGTGTGAGCGCTCCGGCCAATGGCGGTTAGTTCCGGACGCTCGGTAACCATTCCTTTTTTATCGGCAACTACGGTTGCGGGATCAGCGGTCATGGGGTAAAAGATAGGTTAAACTCATTGCAGATCAAATCTAATTGTCATTCAAAGTTGTTTATCCAATGGCCGAATGAAAAATTTACCGGCCCTTCGGGTTGACCTGAATTTTACCGTTAAAATCTAGTCAAATCATGGGGATTTTTTTGAATGCCGCTGCCGCTGGTTTGAAAAGGATGCCAGCCGATGAACACATCGGCGGTAACGTTAAACCAGGCCGTCATAAATCAACAGTCATGCCGTCGTAAGGCACCTCAATGCCGGGTGGCATGGCTTGGGCTGTGGCGCCATGCTCAAGGTCGTGGGTCATGTGGGTGA
>CAYYBV010000239.1:0-1089 GCA_964469675.1 uncultured Verrucomicrobiota bacterium | reverse complement strand
GGCGCGGCGGGTTTTCAGGCGCTTAAGTTCGGTGATGCTTTGGTCCAGCGTAAAATGAGTGGGGTGGTCTTTGCGCCGCAAGCCGTCCAGGATCAGGCAGTCCAGGTTGTGCAGGCGCTTTGCCACGCCCGCGTTCAGCCGGTGACAATCAGGTATGTAGCCAAGTGTGCGCCGGTCGGCCTCGAGTCGATAACCGTATGTTTCGATTCCGGCATGTTCCACCGGCAAGGGTTCAATGCGCACCGGGCCGATTGCAAAAGGGGCTGTCACGGCCTTGAAATCCACGCGCGGATAGGAAAGCCCCGGCTGGGCCACCTGGTGCACGTATGGGAAAAAACGATTCATAGCCGCTATTGTGGCGGGAGCGCCATAGACGGGGATGACCGCGTTCTGAATTTCATTAAACCGGCGGATATCGTCGAAGCCGAAGACATGATCGGCATGGGCGTGAGTGATGAGCACGGCATCCACCCGGCGTACATCGAAGGTCAGCACCTGGTCGCGAAAATCCGGCGGGGTATCAATGATGATGTGCTGGCCGCAGGCCTGCACGTAGATGCTGGCGCGCCGGCGCTTATTGCGTGGATCATTGGATCGGCATACCGGGCAGGTGCACCCGATGGCGGGCACACCGCTGGAAGTGCCAGTGCCTAGGAAAACGATTTTCACGGAACCACCGGGCGATGGAAAATAAATTCCAAATTCCAAGCTCCAAATTCCAAGGACACGAAAGCAACACGTAATAATTTCAAATACCAGAATCCACAATCCGCCATTTCCGCGACTAATTATTAAAACCAGCCATCGTAAATTACTTCCCGTCTTCCGGGATCCGCATGCAGTAAAACGAGCGATAGATGAAGGCCAGCGCAACGATAAACAAGACGCTGCCGATGGCCAGCGATGCCTTGCCCATACCGGCCTTCTGCATGGTGACGGCAATTTCCACGGCCAGCAGGCCGAAGAGCGTTGTGAACTTGATAACTGGGTTCATGGCAACCGATGAGGTGTCCTTGAACGGGTCGCCCACGGTATCGCCCACCCCGCTGGCGGCATGCAGCTCCGTGCCCTTCATTTGCAGGTCCACTT
>CAYYBV010000238.1:0-3314 GCA_964469675.1 uncultured Verrucomicrobiota bacterium | reverse complement strand
GTGAACGGCGCCGGCTGGGCGCCGGCATGCTGGTGGGCCTTAAAAAGACCATCTGGAAAATGCTGAAGTTTTACACCTATCGGCTCTGGTCCCAGCAGAACCAGGTCAACGGCCTGCTGGTCACGGCCCTCGAAGGTCTGGACGAAAAATATCGCAACCGCCTCCGTGACCTCGAACGCCGCCTGGCGGCCCTCGAAGAGGAAAAGACCAAATCATGCCGACCGCCGCACGTATAGCCTTCGTTTGCCCGCGTTTTGCCGAAGGCGCCACGGTCGGCGGCGCGGAAACACTACTGAAAGCGCTTGCTCGGCAGGCCGTCACCACCGGACACCACGTCACTTTCCTGACAACCTGCGCCCAGAATCATTTTACCTGGGCTAACGAGCTCCCGCCCGGCCCGCGCCGGATAGACAACCTGGATGTGATTTTTTTTCCGGTGGATGCCAACCGCGACACGCAAGCTTTTTTGCGCGTTCAGGAAGCCATCAGCCGCCGGACTGCTTTCACAGAGGCTGACGAGCAAACCTGGCTAAAGAATAGCGTCAACAGCAGCGCCTTGTGCGCTTATCTGCAAGCACAGCGCGATGCATTCGACTGGATCGTGATGGGGCCCTACCTTTTCGGGCTGGTGTATTTCGCAAGCCGCTTGGCGCCATCAAAAACACTCCTGGTTCCCTGCCTGCATGACGAGGGATTTGCCTACACTCACTCCTTCCGTGAAATGTTCCGAAATGTCGTCGGATGCCTGTTTAATTCCGAACCGGAACGCGCGCTGGCCCGCCGGCTCTATGACCTACCGGAATCCTGCGGAGCGGTCGTGGGCATGGGTCTTGACCCGTTCGAGGCCGCGCCGGGTGTTTTCGCCCGCAACCATGGCATTACGGCACCTTACGTGCTCTATGCCGGCAGGCGCGAAGATGGCAAAGGCACCCCGCTGCTTCTGGATTATTTAACGATCTTCCGTCGGCGTACAGGAAAGGACATTAAACTGGTAATGGCCGGCACAGGTGAGCTCCGACCGCCCGCCGAGTTGCAACCGCACCTGCTGGATGTCGGGTTTCTTTCGGAAGCGGAAAAACACGCGGCCATGGCCGGCGCCGTGGCGTTCTGCCATCCATCCATAAATGAAAGCTTTGGCATTGTCATCCTGGAATCCTGGTTGGCCGGCACACCCGTGCTGGTGCACGCGCGCTGCTTGGTCAACCGGGAACATTGCCTGAAAAGTAACGGGGGGCTTTGGTTCCGGATATATCCTGAATTCGAGGAAGCGCTGCTTACGCTGCTCCAGCAGGAAAGCCTGCGCCGCTCAATGGGCGCGGCCGGCAGGGCTTATGTCTTACACGAATACGGCTGGAGGGCCATCAACCGTAAATTTAACGACGCCCTCCGGCAGTTTGCCAACCGTCGCATATAATCAGCCGAATGGCCGCCAGCAAGGGCATTTTTCAAACTTAGGCGGATTGGCCATCGAATACTGAACGAAACATGAAAGCTATCCACCAGTTTGTCGCCGGGTTCACCGCCGGTGATGCCATCAGCAACGAGGCTCTGACTTTACGCGCCATGTTCCGGCGCTGGGGCTATGCCGCCGAGATTTTATGCGAGCCCAGCCACACGGACCCGGCGCTGCGCAAGGAATCCCATGATGTCGCCCGGGCGGCTGAAATCATTGGCCCGGATGATATCGCGCTTCTACACCTCTCGATCGGATCGGTCGTGAATGACATTTTCAAGGACCTGGCCTGCCGTAAAGCCCTGCGCTACCACAATATCACTCCAGCTCATTTTTTCCGGGGTCTGCAGGAAAAGCTCGCGCATGACCTGGCCTGGGGCCGGGAGCAGGCCCGCACCCTGGCAAAAACGGCCAGCGTCAACCTGGCCGACAGCCAATTCAACGCCACGGAACTGACAGATCTGGGGTACCCCAGCGTGCAGGTAATGCCACTGGTGCTTAATTTTGACACAATCAACACGCCGGCCGACCGGAACTTACTCCGCGCGCTCAAGGACGATCGAATCAACATCCTTTTTGTAGGGCGCTGCGCGCCGAACAAGCGCATTGAGGATGCGCTCCGCGCGTTTAAATACTTTCAAAAAACCGTGGCGCCCAATGCACGTTTCATTCACGTCGGATCGTTCGCGGGGCTGGAGCGCTACCAGGCGATAATAACCGCCTATGCCCGCAACTTGCACCTCAACCATCTGGTTTTTGCCGGCGCGGTACCGCAAAACAAGTTAACCGCCTATTACAAGGCCGCCCACCTGTTCCTGTGCATGAGCGCCCATGAGGGCTTCTGCATCCCGCTCATCGAAAGCATGGCGCACAACCTGCCGATCCTGGCCTATGCCGCCGGCGCGGTGCCGGAGACACTGGATGGTGCCGGGGTCCTGGTCCGGGAAAAACGCTGGGATTACATTGCCGAAATGATGGACCGCCTCACGCGGCGTGGCCCGTTGCGCGAAGCCGTGGTGCGCGGCCAGCAAGAGCGCCTGCAACGCTATCAAGCGCGCAATCTGGAACAGGAGCTCAAGAACGGTTTGGCGCCACTCATCTAAAATTGAAAATACAAAACAAAAAAACACCCGGAATTTCTAACTTCAAGTTTTGCATTTCATGCTCAAGCTATCGGCTGGGTGTCGTGGGCGGACGGATCCTCCATGCTTTTCAAAGTCGCTTCTATCCGATCAAACGCCTTGCGGATCGCGGTCACTTCCCGCTGAAACGCCTGCAGGTTCTGGAAGGCAAGCGCCTGGCGCTTTTCCAAAAACCGGCACCGGAACTGCAAGGCATCATTTTCCGACGTGAGCGCATTTACTCGTTCGCGCGCATTGGCCAGCACTTCAGAAATTTCGGTAAGTTCAGATTCGGCGCCCGGATCTTCGGCCGCCAGCGCCGGGGACTGGTGTTTGGCCGCAGGGCCAACGGCCTCCTCATCATCGGGCAGCGGAACCTGCTGTTCAGCGCCGCATTCGGGGCAGGTGATCGTAAGCCCCGCTCCCAGGGCGTTTATTACCAGGCTCTTGCCACAACCCCGGCAATCGAAAACAATGTCTTTGGCGGGAAACGATTCGCTGATTTCATCATTTTGCGCCATGGTTATATTCCCTGCTAATTTTCAGCATTATCGCTTCCCATCCGGCAAATTGCAAGCGCAGAATGCTAATAAAAAGGTTGACGCCAATCTAAAAACCGCTATACAGTAATTCGCTGCGTCATCGCGCGCAGCGCACGGTAAGCATCGGTCAATTTCGCATTTTTATCAAGGAGAGGCAGTCATGATTGTCAACACCCGGGAATTGTTCAAGCACGCCTA
>CAYYBV010000237.1:0-3319 GCA_964469675.1 uncultured Verrucomicrobiota bacterium | reverse complement strand
ATCCACCCAATGAAACGACAGATATAGTTTTGGCTATGGGAGCTCCAGCAGTTTTCTGGGGGGTGGGCTTTACTTTGTCGCAACGAGCTGTTCAACATTGCATTAATGGAACTACCGAAAAAATTGATAACCTTGTGCTCAATGGGGCAGAACAAGTTGCATTTACAACGGACTCGGCATTTAACGTAGTTCGTCAATATGTCATCAACCGGCTTAACGTAGGACAACACGTTTTTAATGATAGTGTTGTCATTACGTTTGGAGGGAATACCGATCTGCATTTTGCGATAAATAAAGTTACCGTTGGTTTGTCCGGAACAATAGTGAGAGGTTCCGGAAATCTTACCATATCATTTGTGGATGTTTATGATTTCGCAATAGGAGATAGTGCTCTCGTCAATGTATTTGCACGACTTTACAATAATGGCTGGCTGTCAACATTTAATATAACGGGCAGTTGGAGTGTGTTTTTTGCCGAATAATGAAAGGATGACTATGGTGTATTATATCGTTTGCTCATTATTAGTTTTTATCTGTACCATGAGCGCCAATGCAATGGAAATAAATGGAATAAAAAAAATCCGTCAGCATGGTGACATCACATATTATGAGATCAAAAGCAATCGAATCGTGTTTGCGGAGCAGTATCAATTGCATGGCGTGATCGGGGGTGTTAGCACAACTGCGACACACGCCATATTCACATTTACCGGCGATGTTATGATGACTATAAGCGGCGAACATTTGGGCGTAACTTCCATAACAAATCATTCTAAGTCGCTAAAATGGCAGGTGACCGGAATGTTTGTAAAATTATCGCGATGGGAAAATAAGGAATTGGATTATTGGGGTTCTACCCCTACAACTTTTGACCGTTTTGTTGAAATCGCTAACGAAGTTAACGGCGATAAGGAAGTGGTGAAGATTGCGTTGCGTTTTTCAAAATTTGTTTTTACAGAGACCGGAGACTTGGCGCTGATTGAAGGAAATCAGGCCATACTTCAGCACACTGGAGAAATATCGCGATTAATGTCCACCACGAATACCGTTATAGATGAGCCACAAGTTCCGCCCGGCTTCGATCTGAAACGCGCCCGTGAAATTGTGGACGGCACTGTTGCGTCGCAGATGGTCGAAAAGATTACCATTTGCAATAAATGGCCTGATTATGGTCCTGAAGATCGGTTGGACGTCGCACGGGTGATTGATAAAGATTCGGATATCACATCTTTGATCGCGGCGCTAAAACGATCTTATATTCCGCCGGAACCCGGGGATCCGCTCATCAAACCCGGAGATTGGTGGGGCTTTGAATTGCGCTTTAAATGCAAAGACCATCGTGACGCAGTGTTGAGCATTTTTGTTTCCGACGGTTCTTATACCATGGTGGGTCACAGCAATCCCGGCGAAAGATACCACACATTAGTCCATCAAGAGGACAGCGATTTGTCGTCGCATAAAAATCCGCGCTGTTTCTTCGCCCAAAACCTTCTCGTCGGGAAGTGGTTGGAAGCGCATGGCCTGCCATTTCGTGAAGGCACACGTCTTGGGATTGGCACCACCAATGACGATGTAAAACGAGTTAATCAAAGAGGGCGTCAATTGTGTTATGCCGAGACGTCTGTTCCTGTTCTGGTGAATGCGCTGGAGGATAAAGATACTTACATTCGCCGTTGCGCCGCAGCGGGGTTGTCCCGTTTGGGTCAAGCGGCTTGCTCGGCATCTCCTCAGTTGATTAAAATGTTGGGTGATTCGCATAGTCAAGTGCGTGCGATGGCCGTTGAGGCGTTGTCGTTTATCGACCCAAGTAATAAAACTGCATGTGAAATCGAGAAATTAAATAACGATACAGACAAGCTTGTACGACAAAAGGTCGAAGAGGCCCTAAAAAGAATAACAGGCTCCCCCCGTTGAGCGGTTCAGTTTTACACCGGCAAACCCTACGATCCCGATCTGAAGGCTTATACGTTCCTGTTCCGGGATTACCGGCCGGAGTTGGCCCGGTGGACCAAACCCGATCCGGCCGGGTTTCCCGATGGGGGGAATAATCTGTTATATTGTGGCAATTCCCCGTCAACGTTGATTGATGTATTCGGTTTAAGTTGGGGAATATGGGATTTTGTTTGGCATTTTTATTTTGGAAATGGCGCGGGTGTCACCTTGAGTCAAATTGGATTGTTTGATGCGATTCAAGGGGTTGCAAATCAAAGCTATACGGGCGGAGCCGATATTTTTGGGCGACAGATTGCCATGAAAGCCGCTTCCTTGCCGAAGCCATACACAGGTCAATTAATAGATAGTTTCGCAAGATCATACAATTTTTCGGCTGCCAGTTATGTATTGGAGTTTTCCACATTGAGCGGGGCGTATTATGGGAACATGATCTCAACACCGTATCCAAGTGGTGGCGGGGGAGCTTACTCCTATTCCGGAAATGCCGTAATATTGTTTAATGATGTTTTTTCAGATCCACTTACTATCATAGAGTATGTTTACGGAATATCAAATCCATCTGATGCGCCTGATTGGTTTTTGACATTAGGAAATGTCGGTGGAATTCCTTATGGCGTAACGGATCATTGGGTTCAAAATTATTCTGGAGCTGGTACTTATGAATAAAATCAAACATACTCGGCGCTACGTCGCTATATTCATAAGCATGGTTTTCGTGCTTTTTGCAGGTATTCTCGTTAAGCACAGGTGCTTTTTTTGTGTAAGTTTGCCCAATGGATACACGATTCGTCAGTCAATGTCTCGACAATCATATCTTACAGATCGATATGGCAAGAAAATGGTGCGCGATCCTGTTTGGTTTTTTGCTGTAAAAACGCCATATATTATAGGGCTGGTTGATTGCGGGCGAGCAATGTTTTTTGTGCTGAATACTGAATCCGGTGTGCTGGAGATTTTTGATTCAGAAGAAGCCTTCGATGTCTTTTTAAGGTCGCATGCGATTGCAATAACATGGATGCATGATGCCGTCACGTTTGGCGACATCAAAACTGGTCATCGAGCGCCCTGTTGGTGGGTTCGTGAAAAATCTGACCCGCCGATAGTGGTTCCATAATAGCGGGGAAAGCTGTGGGGGCTGCCCCGAATCCGCCTCCAATCTGCCTGTAGGATGTTTCTCTGAAAACGCGCCATTTTTTATGTTTTTCCGCGGCATTGATTTTATCCCGGGTTCTACCGCTTTCCGGTGCATCGGTGCCGGGAAAAGATAATTCAATGCCAGCAACCGCCGCATGGCGGCTTGCCTGTCGCGCCCCAGGCCCGGCCGCGGCCGCGCATTTGACGCCGGGATTGCTGCTGGTTTGCCCGG
>CAYYBV010000236.1:0-3320 GCA_964469675.1 uncultured Verrucomicrobiota bacterium | reverse complement strand
ATTGCCCACAAATACGTTTTCGGGAGTGCAGCCGTGCAGGTCGGCTATTTTACGGCGCAGTGCCAGGCTGAGCGGATCCGGGTACAGCCGCAGGGTCTCGACCTTTATGTCTTGCAGCGCCGTCTGGATGGCCGGTGAGGGCGGGTAGGGGTTCTCGTTGGTGTTCAGCTTGATGACTTTTGGATCGGAGGGTTGCTCGCCCGGTGCATATCCCTGCATGGCCAGCACTGATTTTTTGACGTAGGCGCTCATGGTTTTTCGAATCGTATGCGTGCCGAACGGGCGTGTGCGTCCAATCCCTCGACCCGTCCGAAAGCTTCGATCACGGGCAGGGCTTTTTGCAGGTCGGCCCGTGTGAATGACACGATGCTCGAACGCTTCCGGAAATCATCCGGTGTAAGCCCTGAAAACATGCGTGCCGTTCCGCCGGTGGGCAGGACGTGACTGGGGCCAGCCACGAAGTCGCCGGCGCATTCGGGGGTCCAGGCGCCGACAAACACGGCGCCGGCGTGACGCACTTTTTTCAGCCAGCGGCGTGGCTCGTGCACCATTATTTCCAAATGCTCTGGTGCAAACTGGTTGCAGAGTTCCATGCCGGCATCCAGATGTTTGACTACGACAATCAGGGTGCCTGCGCTTAACACCCGGCGGATGGCTGTCCGCCGGCTTAAAGTTTCAACCTGACGTTGCAGTTCCTCGGCGACGGCTTCCGCCAAATGCGCCGAGACGGTTACCAATAAGGCCTTTTCAAATCCGGTGCCGTGCTCCGCCTGCGACAGCAAGTCTGCGGCGATAATTTCCGGCTGGGCACTGTCATCAGCGAGGATTGCTATTTCACTGGGCCCCGCCACCAGGTCGAGGGCAACGTGTCCATATACCGCACGCTTGGCGGCGGTCACATATGTCCCGCCGGGCCCGGCGATTTTATCAACTTTGCGCAGCGTGGCTGTGCCGTAGGCCATGGCACCAATGGCTTGGACACCGCCGATCTTGTAAATCTCCGTGGCGCCAGCCAATTCCAAGGCGTATAAAAGATAAGGGTTCATACGTTGCGATGCATCTACCGGCGAGCAGGCCACGATTTCATGGACACCTGCGGCCTTGGCCAGGGTTGCCGTCATCAGCGCGGTGGACACCAGGGGCGCCTGACCGCCGGGAATATACAGTCCAATGCGGGCCAGAGGCGCAAATTGTTCCCCGACCGTGCCGCCTTTGGGAGTGGACATACTCCAATCTTTTTTCAGGCTGGCGTTTGCAAAATGCAGAATCCGCCTGTGTGCTTCCTGGGCGGCGGCCACGAAATCGGCATCCACCTGGGTGCGGGCCGAATTAATCTCCGCTTTTTGAATGGCAAACTGTGCGGGGGTCAGGTCCGCGCCGTCCAGTTGGCGAACAAACCTTTCAACAGCCTCGTCACCGTGGGCTTGAATGTCGGCCAGTATTTCACGAGCCTTGGTTTCGGCCGCAATGTCAAAAGCGGGGCGCGCGAGGAATGCGCTCACCGGTGCGGACGGGTTGTCCGGCATCCAGGCGGCAATGGGTATAACGGGGATGTTGTCAACGCTCATAACCTATTTTTCTGCATATTTTATGGTTAACGAACGGGGATGTTAATCAAAAATTGGTAACCGTTGAATTGTTATGATTAAAACGATTGTCTTGGCAACATGCTACGTGTGTTTAATTTAGCGTCAAGGTTACGGAAATACAACAACAGATTGCGATGCCGTGGTGCATCCTGCGCTTAGGGACGTGCTGCGCGGCCGGGTCCGGATACCGTCAGGCGGCCCTCACCGGGCGTGCCATGCGGTATTATTCGGCATTGATACAGACGTTGGGCGATTTTATTGCGCAAAGTGGCGTCTAATTCTTCCGATTCCAGCAGCGCATGTTGTACGCGGCCGTCCTCGTCATAGCGCAGCACGGCGGTGAACGACCATGGTGCCGCTGGCTCGTCCAGTGCCAAAACAGGTGTAAGATCAATTGAACGGCCTTGCCAATTGCCGGCAAAATCAATTTGATAGGCGCGCGGGGACACGGCTGGCCGGCGGGTCCAGATTACATTGTTATCGTGGGTGGGGAGGTGCGGGGCAAATCTTTGGAGTGTGGGCGTGCTCATGGGGCGCGGCGTCAGCATGATGATATGGTCGTTTTGTTTTGGGGTGGGTTTGTCCGTAAAGCTGAGAAAACGTGCGTCCGAAGTAAGGGGTGGGGTGACCGTGTCGGTCTTGCCGTGCCCGGTCCGGGGTAGCATCATGGCGGCGGAAAGCGCAATTAGCGCTGGGTCCTGATTGAATCTGGCGCGGGTATCGGGTGATTGGGCATAATATGTGATGGTCGGCGGCGTCAGCGACGCCGGTGAAAAATCTGGTCGCAGCGATGGTGACCAGGCGAATAACGCAGTGGCCATAATGAGCACGAGTCCGCCCGCCAACACCATGTCATGGCGTACTATGGAAGCGTGGGCGTTCATTGCGTGGCCTCCTCGCCAAATGATGGCCGGGTAGCCAGGTTGACTTGTTGAAGACCGGCGGCCGTAGCCATATTCATTACCCGCAGGATGATGCCGTATGGCACACGGACATCTGCCTCAATCGTGATGGCCGTGGCTTTTTGGTCACGCACGGCATTGCGGAATGCCGTGGCCAAAGTGTCCAACGTTACCATTTCGTCATCGAAAAAAAACAGGCCCTCCTGTGTCAAAGTTACCACTTTAAACCCGTAAGGGGTGCCGGAGAGGAAGGCGGCGGCGGGCAATTGGACAGCGGAAGATGGTTGCCTTACGAAGGAAGATTGCAGGATCATTAACAGCATGATCAGCAAGGCCAGGTTGAGGAGCGGGATGAGTCCTGCCGGTTGGCTGAACAACCGCTTTTGGGGGCGATAGCGCCGCCAGCGACAGCCCGCCTGTTCACGTGCAGTGCTCATACGGTGGCCCTTGTTTTGGCGACCTGGTCAGGTTGTCCTGGTGTCAGGGACTCGGTTAAAGTTCCCATGGCGGCAGCCATTTCCTGGCTGTTAAAAAAGGCACAAATTTCACCTGCCGCCCACTCCATGTCGAGCGCGATAACATCTACCTTGGATACCAGCAGATTATAGCCGATATAACTGAACATGGCCACGACCAGCCCGGCGGCTGTAGTCAAAAGGGCCTGCCAGATCCCGCCCGCCAAGTCGCCAATCTGGACTAAAGGGGCCTTCTGTTGAATAACCAGTACCGTCTGGATCATACCCAGTACCGTTCCCAGCACACCCATGAGCGGCGCGATTTGCGCGATGGTGGCCAATATGCCGAAGCGCCTTTCCATGCGCGCGATTTC
>CAYYBV010000235.1:0-3340 GCA_964469675.1 uncultured Verrucomicrobiota bacterium | reverse complement strand
GCGCGCCGCGGCCGGGTGAGGTTAACGGCCGGGATTATGTTTTTTTGAATGATGCGGAATTCAAGCGCTGGATCGCCGCGGACGCTTTCATCGAGCATGCCACCGTGCATGGCGCAAGCTACGGCACGCCACGCGCATCGGTCGAGCAGGCGTTGTGCTCCGGTCACGATGTGCTGTTGATCATTGATGTGCAGGGCGCGGAACGCATCCGGGAGCTATGCGCGCCCGCCGTCGCTGCCCGGCGTCATGCGTTTGCGGATGTTTGTATCATGCCGCCGGATGGCGCAACGCTTCGCCAGCGGCTGATGACTCGGGGTCAGGACGATGCGGATACCATTGCGCGACGCCTAAAAAATGCCGGGGACGAAACAGCGCGTGCCGCGCTTTTTAAGCACCGGATTATAAATGATCAATTGGAGGACGCGGTGGCGCGCCTGCGCGACATTGTGCTGGCCGAGAAGAACGTGGAGCGTAAAGCGTAGAGCGTTGAGCGTGGAGAACCGATTCAAGAAATGAGGTGCGTGATGACTGATAAACAACATATTGTTCTGGGAGTAACCGGTTCGATTGCCGCTTACAAGGCTGCCGAGCTGGTGCGCCTGATGATTAAAAAAAACTGGGAGGTTTCGGTGGTCATGACCCTGGCGGCCCGACGGTTTGTTGCGGAAATGACATTCCGGACCCTAACCCGCCGACCAGTGGTCATTGATATGTTTCAGGAAACTGAAGCCTGGCGTCCGACGCATATTGCCTTGGCCGATTGGGCCGATGTGCTTGTGATTGCGCCTTGCACGGCCAACGTCATGGCCAAATTGGCGCACGGCTTGGCTGACGATGCCTTGAGTGCGCTGGCGCTGGCCTGCCCGGCGCCGCTGGTGCTGGCGCCGGCGATGAACGAAAAAATGTGGGATAACTCCGCCACACGCGCGAATCTCCGCATGCTGAAGTCGCGCGGGGCCGTGGTTGTGGATGTGGCGCAGGGTGAACTGGCATGCGGCTGTGAAGGCCGGGGCCGGCTGGCCGCGTTGGACACGATTGTGGCGGCGGTGGAAAAACGCGTGAAATCACGGAGGCCGCGGCCAGAATGATTCGCTGGATCAAGGCAAAAGCGAAGCAGGCGCATATGGCCGTCAGCGTCTATCGTTTGGTGTGTGCCGACCCGCGCACGCCGCGGTGCGGAAAGTTTTATATCGGCTTGGCGCTGGTGTATATTGCCAGTCCGCTGGATTTGATTCCGGACTGGATTCCAGTCATTGGCTGGTTGGATGAACTGGTGGTGGTGCCCCTGCTGTTGGCGATGGCCCGGCGAACCATCCCGGAGAATGTGTTGGCGGACTGCCGCCGGAAAGTTGAACAATCAGCGGTGACGGCTAAAATGAGGGCATGATGCGCATCCTGATCACAGCCGGACCAACACGCGAGGCGATTGATCCGGTACGTTTTTTAAGCAACCGGTCCAGCGGCAAGATGGGTTATGCGTTGGCGCGCGTGGCCGCTAGGCGCGGACACCGTGTCACGCTGATTTCCGGTCCGGTGGCGCTCAAGTCTCCGCCAAAGGTTTCCCTTGTTGCAGTTATCACGGCGGACGAGATGTTGGCGGCCGTTCGGCGATGCCTGTCCCGATGCGATGCGCTTATTATGGCCGCCGCCGTGGCCGATTGGCGGCCACGGCGGGTCCGTGCGCAAAAAATTAAAAAATCAACCGGCTGCCGGTTGTTACGTTTGGAAGTAACCCCGGATATTCTTAAAACCGTACGACCGCAAAAAGGACGGCGTGTATTTATCGGCTTTGCGGCGGAGACCGAACAGATGCTGGCGGAAGCGCGCCGGAAGCTGGCGGAAAAGGGCCTGGACCTGATCGTTGCCAACGATGTGAGCCGTTCGGATGCCGGGTTCGAGGTGGAGACTAATCGAGTGACTTTAATCGAGGCGGCCGGTCAAGTGCGTTCGTTACCGCTCATGACCAAAATGAAAGTGGCCGCGCGGATACTGGACTGGCTGGAGGCGCGGGTAAGTCACGGGCCGGCCGTAAAATAACGCCAGTCGTAACGTAAAGCACGGTGACTGCTAACCGCCGCCCCCTTCGCTTATTGCACGACAACTGTCACCTTAGCAACACGCAGTGTGCCATTTACATCCAAGATGCCGTCCATAGGATAATCAACACCAAACCAGAAATAATGCGTCCCAATGGGCAGTGAGCGGTTAAATAAGGTGTAAGCCGAGACGTTGGCCAGTGGTCCTTGGTATATTGGGCGGCAATTCGCCGTATTGCCGTCAAACGGGGTCCATTGATTGCCCAGGTAATACCAACTGCCATTCGCGCAGGCGACGACCCACCAGTCAACATTTAGGCCAAGATACCCACCGGCATTCATTTCGGCGGTGATGGCGACATTGGCCGGGTAGCTAACCGTGATTGTACCCGTGGTGCCATTGGCTTTGATCACCGGACCGGTAGTGGTCGGAGTGGGAGTGGGTACTGCGCCGCCGGTGCCAAACGCCTTGATGCAGCAATTGAAATATTTGCCGTCATCGTAGGCTTCCTCCCAGGAAACACCGTCCTCGCTCAAATAGCTTTCGCCGGCTGAAGCGGTTGCCGCGCTGCTGTAACCCGCAATGGGGTATTCAACGGGGATGGTGTATGTGTTTCCCGGAGTAACAAGCTTGACGACCACTGAAAAACGTGTCGTATACGTTACCGGCGAATCCAGGGCGACCGTGTAGTAGCCGGCGTAGGTCAGCGTGCCGGTCATGGTGGCGCTCAACGTGCCGCTGGTCGGATTGCCGGCGCTTACCCCCGTGTAAACATACACTTCATAACTGGCGCCATCGGCGGGGGCATAGAAGCTTACGGCCTCGATTTGGCCGGATGTGCCGGAAAAAATATTAGCGCTATAACCAGTTGTGCTCCCGTAACCAAAGGTGGTGCAATAACCCAGCGTGTCATACTGATAAATGGATGCATAGTTTGCAGTTGATTCCGCATTTAAAAACAGGCAGTTCTCCTTGCCGATGCGTTTGTCATAATAAGAAATCCAGAAATAGCCCGCATTGCCCCAGGAAGTGCCCCAGCTGTTCTTGATCAGAAACGCGCCGTCGCCGGCGGGCGTTGAATTAAAATTAGTGCGGCTAAATGCGTCATTCCAGCCGATAATCGTGATCGCATGGTTGGCACCATTGTTGCCGCCGTAATAGTAAGCGCAATTGGCGCTATTGTAATAGCTGCTATTGTAATAGAATGCGGAATAGAAACCGCCGTAGTTAATGATGGCCTGTTTGATAATCTCGTTGTCAGTGTATCCTGTCCGATCAGGAATAAATATTGCTTGCTGAATGT
>CAYYBV010000234.1:2883-3365 GCA_964469675.1 uncultured Verrucomicrobiota bacterium | reverse complement strand
CGCGGCTCCAGTTTCGCCCGGTTCTCCTTCCCGATCCAGGTCAGTTCGAGCTTGGGGTGCTTATTTGTCATCTTTCAACGGTTTCGTTGGGTTATTCAGTTTCGTGATCAGACGTTGTGCATAAGGCGAAGCCGCCAAAACCTTCGCGGGATCGATCAGCCCAAGAATTTCAAAAGAATGTTCGCCTTTGCCGTATTTACCTTTGGTTTTGGTATGGCGTGTGGCGGCAGTCAGGCTGCTGTAAAGAGTGGCCTTGGGGATGTTTTCAATATCAGTTCGCGCGGGCAGTGAACTCGCCTGGAATCCCTTCCCAAAATAATTGGCAAGGGTGGCTTTGTCCGCCATGAACCAAGCCTCCATGCATTCGACCATGAAATGTAAATGATCCCCGGTGGCGTGAGTTGGCCGTGTCCAGTTGTCGCCTTTGCGACTTTTTACATGCCCCCAAACCGCTTTTGCAGTAACCGCAGTTTCACTGTCAA
>CAYYBV010000234.1:0-2873 GCA_964469675.1 uncultured Verrucomicrobiota bacterium | reverse complement strand
AGTAGAAACGGAAGATCCCCGGTTTTGGGAGCGTTTGAGAGCGCCGTGCAAAATGAATCAAATGCATTTTGACGGCTACCACAAGCCACGGGTTTTGGCATTTTTCCTGAAAGACCCGCGCGACTAAAAAAAGATGAAAACCCTCTTTTAAGAGCTTTTTGTAGTTTGGAAGAATCGCCGCCACCTTCAATGTAAACTTTAATAGTACTCACCAGCGATTCCCTCCGATTTCCCCCCGGCTCCAGAGCTGGCCAAGTGAATATGTTTTCAGCCACGCCGTCAATTCTTCCGTTGACAACCGTTTCATGACGGTGCCACCGTCTTCCTTTTCGCAAACCACAACGGATTCCGGCGTGTCAGAGAAGCAATCCACCAGAATCTCCGAGTGCGTGGTGACGATCAATTGCGTCCGTTCCGAAGCCTCTTTCAAAAGTTTGGCAATGGTGGGCAAGATATCTGGATGCAACCCCAGTTCCGGTTCTTCAATGCAGACAAGTGGCGGTGGATTGGGATCGCAAAGCACGGCCAGCAGGCATAAATAGCGGGCCGTGCCATCGGAAAGCCGGGTTGCGGGGATCGTGTAATCTCCCTCGGTCAAAAGGACTTGGACAAAATTCCCTTCAACGGAGACGTCAAAGTCATCAAAGCGCCCGCACAGTTCACGCAGGTGTTCGATAATGGCTTTTTTGGCTTTTGGAACACGCCGTAACCGGCTCAGGATCATCCCCAAATTACTGCAATCCGCCTCCCAGATGATGTTGGACGCATCGGCCTTCTGCGCCTGCCGCGCCGGTGAACGCCGACCAAACGTCCACTCGTTGAGGATCAATATCTTTTCAAAAATATCTCCCATATAAGTTATTTCTGGATACAGATCAGGATCGCGCCGCTGGTTTAGAATAGACTTTCCTGGATTAATCGCATCCCGTTTTAAATTGCGCGTGAGAACCTTCGCAGCAGAAATGGCAACAAGCCTTGCAGCAGGAGAAAGTTTTTCCATCGCTTTTTCTGGTAAGCTCCGCAAATTAATAACAGGATGGCCATTTTCGAACCCGTAATACAAATATGGTTCGCTATTATTTTTATAAGGCAACTCATTCTCGATTCGTTCATCCACAATTTCAAAGCGTTTTCCTGACTCTGTGAAAGAAAAACGATAACGCAGCGGCTGCTTCCCTTCCAGATTCTCCACGATGGCCTCAACGGTGGCGACGTTTCTTGGCCACATTGAATCCCCCTTCCATAACCAATCTTGCACACCGCTTCCTCGTAATGGCAATGCGATATCCTTTGGCGCTGCCTGCAACAGCCCAACAGCTTCAATGAAATTGGATTTGCCGATGCCATTTGATCCAATCAAAATATTGAGCGGTTTCAGTTCCATCGCCGGAGTGTCCGGACCAAAGGACAACATGTTTTTAATTTTTAGTGATTTTAACAACATGAGGACTTCTCCTTAAAACTTTTTCAGGACGTTGGTTTTCTGCCCGGCTGGCTGGCTCATGGGAGGCGTAGCTCCTCAAGTGGCAGGCGGGTTTCCCGGGCCAGGCAGCGGGCCAGGCGCAGGCGGTGGCACGACTGGGGGTCGGCTTCCTGGCAGACGAACACCGAGGGCTTTTCCCGCAGGGCGGCCAGGGCGGTTTGCCGGGCTTTTGCGGCGCCGGGGGCCGGCAGGATTTCTTCTTCATAGCGCGCGAACAGCCGCGCGTAGTCCGCGGGTGTCGCCAGTTCCGTGCGCCAGGCGGCGGGGATGCCCAGTTCCGGCAGGTGGAGGTAATCCAGTCCCACGTTCGCGCACAGGCGAGAAAGCGTGCTTTTGTGGAAGCCGTACTTCCGGGAAACCGGGTTGGCCCGCACATCGATCAGGCAGCGCATGCCACGTTCCAAGAGGAGATTCAGGAACCCGTCAACCTGCATGCCGCCGTACCCGGCCGTGTAAATCTGGCAGGGGACGACGGGAAGCGTGGCCGCCCGCTTTTCCACCCGGTCACTGTTCAGGGTAAACCACGGGTGCTTGGTATAAATGGTGTCGATCAGGCAGGGGAGCGTCAGGTCGCCATAGCGGCTGTTGACGAAGCGCAGCATCTGTTTGGCGCCCGATTCCAGGGCAATGCCGGGCCGGTCGGCGACCGTGCCCACGTCTTTTTCCCCATGCAGTTGCAAGTCGCCATTTCGGCAAAGGGCGTCAAGCTCCTGATACAAAGTAAAGGAGAAGGGGCCGTATTTGTACGGCAGAAATTCGTAGACTGCAGCGGCCGGGGCGTTGGGCCATTCACGGTTGAGCAAGAAGCAAAGTTTGACCAGTTTCAGGCGGGAGATGGTATGTCCCGGCTCGCCCTCAATCAGTGCCAGCAGGATTTTTTGACGCAGGAGCATAGCCAGAATTTTATCCAAACCGTGCTTTGGTGCCACGGGAACTTGCAGGTGACCGAAAAGATCTCTTTGAACTATACCTGTTGAACGCAAAACCGGCAGGGCGCAGAAGATGAAGTATTGAAGTGCGCCGCCCGGTCTCGGGCGGGTCGGGGTGGCCATCGCGCCGCGACCCTGCGGAAGGCCTGGACCGGCAAGGTTGCCGGTCTCACGTTGGTGAGGCGCTTGACCTCCGGGGGGGGCGACGTGATGTTACCCGCCAAGCGCTTCGATCCAGCTTCGTGCCCTTCGTGTCTTCGTGGTGAAGAGAACTCCGGGATGCCGCGTTCGGGGGGCAGGGGCTTGATGGTTTTATCCCGATTTTGGAGTCACGTCATGTCGTTGATTTTTGATTTGAGTGTTTCTGGCCGGCGCGGGTCCTCGCTGCCGGGGCTGGACGTGCCGGCGGCGGACGCCATTCCCGCCGGCCTGCGGCGCGCCAGGCCCGCCGGGCTGCCCGA
>CAYYBV010000233.1:0-3373 GCA_964469675.1 uncultured Verrucomicrobiota bacterium | reverse complement strand
TGCCCATAAAAATCATCAAATCCAGGGGTATCCACAAAGGTCATCTGGATTTTCTGGCCCGGCTTAGTCTTGAAAACACCCGTAAAAGACTGGGCGTACAGACTGATCTTGCGGCTTATTTCCTCCTCGGTGAAATCGCTCAGGCTGGAACCAGCGCTGACCTGCCCTGGTTTTTCAGTCAAGCCGAGCTTGCCAAGGAAGGTATCACACAACATTGTCTTCCCGCTGCCGGTATGACCCAGCAAAACGAAATTACGTACATTCGGCACGGTAATGTCTTTCACAATATAGCCTCCTATCAATTGAATGCTTATACCGTTTATCCCGCTATACGGAAAATCACATGCGTTGATAATAACTGCTCGGTCAATATATCCAAGATATTTTTACAGGCCACACCAACGCCAACCGGACAGGCCCGTGGATTGCTTCAGGCGTTGGCCGCAGCGTCCCGTTTCAGGGCACGTCAAACACATGCCGGTAGACCATTAGTTTGCTCTTATCCGGCCAGTCCGCGGCCGCGCCGCAGCCGATAGCCCGGGATTGCATATCAACCAAGGCATTGGGTTCCACCCAAAGATAGGGTTCCTCCGGCGGCCCCTTGACCCCCGTGCCACCGGCCACCATCCAATCGTGGTCATCATAATCCGGCTGTGTCCAGGCGCCCATGGGATTAACCTTGTATTTCCAGGCCGGTGATGTAAAGACCGCACCGGCCGGCAGGCGCAGATAGGCCTGGACCCAAAAGGGGTAAGGCTGATATTGACATTGAAGTGCCAAAACGTGCCGCCCAGGACGCAGTTCCAAACCAATGACATGCATGCGTTCCGGACCACCCGTCTCGCCCAGCAGGCGGCCGTCCATGTAGATGCGCGTACCCGCGCTGCAATAGACCCCCAGCAGGCTGTGCGTTGATTTTTCATGGAACCAGGCCAACAAACGCGCCTGCTGTTGCACGGCCGCATTGGTGCCGGTTGCTATGATTTGGGCATATAACGGCTGGGCAACGGCAAAGCCATGCATTTTTTCCGTATAAGCGACCTGGCGCAATCTCAACATATCCGCAAAAGGGAAGCCCGGATACTTGTTAAGGAAAAAATCGATGAACTGCCGCGCGCCGTCATAATCCCCGAATCGCTCATAGTTAAACAACTCCGGCATGACCGTAATATGACCGAACTGGTCTTCCGGCGGCAAACGATCGGCAGATTTTAACAATGGCGTCGGCGCGGCGCAGGGACGGTCCAGGTAATAGTAGGCCATGCTTTCCATCCAGCCATGGCTGGCATTATCCGGGCCACGCTCAAAAATCATGCGGAAAGATTTTGCGAACATGACCGGATCCGGCAGGTGCAGGCGATACTGCACGGTGCGAAAAAACGTTTTGAAGGTCAAGCCGTGCAGGGGTCGGGTGAGCACATTCTGATAATACCAGCCGCCATTAAAATAATCCTCCAACCCCGTCCCCCTCCAGAAGGGGGCCTCTTCGCCATCGCGCCACATTAATTCATCGCCTTCCAGCATCCAATAATTCTTATCCAGGGTCGTGGCGCTCAATATGCAGCCGGCATAACGGCCCTGGCCCGCGGCGGCCAGGATTTCGTGGGGATGGCCGATATCCTGCGGCGCGGACCGGCGCCAGGCGGCGTGAAAATAACCATGGCGCCCATCCCAGGCCATCGGGTCACTGACCACCGCCAGGGCCAAGGCCAGGGCATTCGTACTTTGATTTTCAAATTCAATATGGGCAGCCTTGGCAAACGGCATCGGCAGCCTTGAAATCAGCGTGTTAGAACTCAAACCAAAATACATGCTTTGGTATGCCGCCCGCCGCCAGACATTACCAAAGAAATCTCCGATCGGCGCTTCCACGCTGGCCGCAGGCGCATCATCCCAGCTTATCCGCACAATTACATCCCGCAACAGGTTATCCCACGAACAATCCGGCGAGGGCGCCAAGGCTTGTGGCGTCACGCGTATTTCCCGGATCATGGCGGGGCCCATTATGCCGGGCAACGCCTGGCGCCGGCCGGCGGGCAGGTTCAGCACGGCAAGGTTGGTCACACCTCCACCGGCCGGGAACCCGGAGACGGGATGATCCCATGCCTGCCGGACTCTTGACAGGGCCTGTTCCGCTTCCGCGTCAAGCTTACCAGGAAAAGTTTCCACACGCGTGCCTTTGGGCAATGCCGTGTAGTTGATTTGGTGGAACAAGCGCGGCCAACCGCCGGGCTTATAGCCGCCGGCCTGGACCATGATAACCAGGCGCCGGGCATAAGGCAGGGGGACGTAATTATACCAGCAGTAATTTTCGTTGGCGGCCAGCGGCGGAATGAATGGCGCTTGTTTGCCGCAAAACTGACTGATTGTGGTAGCCAATCGCGGCGTTTTTTCGTTATCGAAATACAAACGAATGGCATGATCCGCATCCCCGCCCGTGAACCAGAAACGGGAAACGTAACCCGGCCCCTTTAAATCCGCAAGCACCCACCACCCCGCGGGACCCTGGCGCAGCGGATGGTTATAATCGTCATTACTGCCGGTGGGATCATAAGAACTAATCAGCGTCGTTCCGGGAAGGTCCAGGCGCGCCAGACGTGGCAGATCCGTAAGCCGGTGAACCAATTGCGGGAAGGTGACCCGGTCTGCGGATTTATTCCCGGGTAAACACCCGGCAATAAAAATGGCCGCCAGGGCCACCAAAATAAAAATCCTGACTTGGCGCATCAAATACTCCGTATGCTCACCGTTAAATATTACCTCGCGTCAATTAGGCGCAAATGCAGGGTACGCGCCACGGCATACGCCTGCGCCAAACACCGGCGCTCCTTCAGCTGACGGATGCTAAAATCACATAACCGTCTTTTCGGGCTGTCCGCCAAAGCCCTGGTTCCGGCGCAAAAGCTCATCGAGTCCATACGCCGCCAGGATGCCCAGGGCCAACTGGAAAATCTGCAAAAACTTATTCGGGTTACGGATGGAGGAGATCATCGGCAACTTATAAAACAGGGCATATAATGGAAAGAACTTGCCGAATGAAAGCAGCAGGGCAATGACCGCCACGCACCCCCAGAAGATGATCTCGGCGTTCCGCCCCGGAATATCGTTATTCAGCGCCAGCATCCGTGGTTCATCCTTTTGTTTGATCCTTATCACTACCGCCAGGAGTGCAAACACCGCCAGCAGGATGGGGATGATGCCCAAGTACATGTTTTCCAGTTTAAAATTCATAAAACCCTGCCGGGTCTGCTCCCACCCCGCCGAGCGACCCATCCGCCCCCAGTATGGACCGGCTTCTTCGCCGCTGCGCCAACCCATACAGCCGGGGGCAATAAAATCAATGCATTCATCCGGCGGCCAGCTCCACTGGGTT
>CAYYBV010000232.1:0-3377 GCA_964469675.1 uncultured Verrucomicrobiota bacterium | reverse complement strand
TGGTGAGCCTGCGCAAAGGCACAGGCAGCCTGATGGCCGGGCTTCCCGGCGTGAGCGACGTGGCGGCCATCGGCGTTGGCAATGCCTTCGCCATCACCGGCGCTGGCGATGCCAAACTGTACCGCGTTTCCAACGGAAAGGTGCGCATGCTGGCCGATTTGGGCGCCTTTGAAGCCACGGTGAACCCGGACGCCCCGGAGATCAATCCCAACCCATTCGACGTGGAAGCCCTCAACGGCGGCAAGGCACTGGTGGCGGACGCGGGCGGCAACGACCTGTTGATCGTCGACCAGCAGGGCAATATTGACTGGGTGGCCACGCTGCCCGAGGAGATGGTCTCAACGGATCATATCAAATCGCTGGTCGGTTGCCCCAATCCGCTGCCCGGGCTTGAGTCCTTCTGCGGGCTGCCGCCGGTCATGCCGGCCCAGGCGGTGGCCACCAGTGTGGCGGTCGGCCCGGACGGCGCCTATTACATGGGCGAATTGAAGGGTTTCCCCGGCGCGTTGAACACCTCGCGCGTGTGGCGGATTGAGCCCGGCACGCTGCACGCCGAGTGCGGCGTCAGCCCGGCCTGCAGCGTCGTTGCCAGCGGCTTCACCTCGATTGTTGACCTGGCCTTTGGCCCGGACGGCACGCTCTACGTGACCGAGTACGACGAAGCCAGCTTTATGGCGATCGAACTGGGCGTGGGGATGCAGGGCGGCACGGTCAACGCCTGCAAACTGGGCGGCGGCTGCTCGGTGCTGGCCGGCGGGCTGATGATGCCGATCGGCGTGGCGGTGACCAAGACCGGCCAGGTCTACGCGGCCATCATGAACCTGACTCCTGGCGCGCAGGTGGTGATGTTGCCGTAAGGACAGGCAATTTGTTGAAGACTTAACAATAATGAGGATGAGGGTCTGGAGAATATCCAGGCCCTCCGTTTTGTGCGGCTCAATCAGTTCATCACAACCTGTGTTTCGAAAAGCGCCAAGAAAACACCCGTTGGCAATCAACCGTTTTGGTTATATAATCTCTCAAGCGATGAAGCTCGCTGCAAGTTAAGATGAAATGCCATTCGGCTGATAGCTTCTACCAAATTATGGGTTTGGTGGAGGCTTTTTTATTCGCCAAATCTGGATATTCCAGGAGCAAAATGAAACCATCCGCTGAAACACCCCGTGAAGATATCAGCGAATTGAACCCAACCGAGAACAACCACCATCTTGAAAGAAATGTGGTTTCGTTAGGGTGGGTTGCCTTTTTTGGCGGAATGGCCCAGGATATGATCCAACCGATCCTGCCTACCTTCTATGCATCTGTTTTGGGCCTGAATAAGGAATTTATTGGATTAATTGAAGGTTCGTTGACGACCATCGTCAGCATTATGAAAATTGGAGCCGGGTACATTTCGGATGTGCTGGGCATCAGAAAACAGATCGTATTCATCGGGTACCTGTTTTCTGCAATTGCGCGTTTTTGTCTGGGCCTGGCCAACAGCGGCGCCGCGGTTTTTGGCCTCAGGTTGCTCGATGGCATTGGAAAAGGGGTCAAAGATGCTCCGCGCGACGCGCTGGTCGCGGGATCAACAGGAAACCGAAAATTGGGTTTTGCTTTCGGAATTCAACGCGCATTGGATACACTGGGATCGGTAGTGGGGCCTTTAATCACGTATGGTTTGCTTCGTCTGTGGGTCGATCACCCAAACAAATACCGAGAGATCTTCATGGTGGCGGGCGCAATTGCCTTTATCCCCCTCATCATCATTGGGTTGTGGGTCAAAGAACGAAAACAGCCCATTAAGAAACTATCCATCTCCTTAAAAGCACTTCGAGGGCCGTTTGCCGGTTTTCTCATCATTATGCTGCTTTTCACGTTGGGGAACTCATCCGATGCTTTTTTAATCCTACGGGCTGAGGATGTGGGCATTCCAAGCGCGACCATTCCCCTTGTTATCGCTTTGTTTAATTTAGTTTCCGCGCTTGCAGCGGTTCCGGTTGGAAAACTTTCTGACCAAATCGGCAGGCGGAAGACGATCACAATTGGTTGGGGAATATACGCGTTGGTGTACCTTGGTTTTGCGTTAGTCAACCGCGCCTGGGTGGTTTGGTTTTTGTATTCGTTCTACGGGCTGTATTATTCCTTCACCGAAGGTTCAGCCAAGGCCATGGTGGCTGAACTGGTGCCAGAGGAAAACCGCGGCGCCGCATACGGTCTTTTCAATGCGGCCATCGGCGTGATGGCATTGCCGGCCAGTCTACTTGCGGGTTACCTGTGGAATATCTCTGCTGCCGCGCCATTTGCTTTTGGAGCGGTGATGGCTTTTCTGGCTTTTGTGGCATTGCGCTTTTTACCCGGGCCACAGACCAAAACCGATTAAGCCATCCTTTCGTGGAAGATCGGCGCCGGCAAAATTGCGGCAGCAAATCGGCAGCCATTGCGCTGCTTTTTACCGTGGGTGAGAATCAAACAAAAAGACACCCCCTGGCCATCAAGCCGCGCATCCTTGCCGGAACAGCCTGACAATTTCTTCGGTGCCTGTCGACTAATCACCTCTCCGAAATCTCTTGACATCCTTGTGAAAAAGACGCATAATAATTATAGAACAATATTTCTATCATAAAACACAACCAATGATGCCCATGACGCGAATTCTCTTCCTGCCCGACGACCGCACCATTCTACAATTCGACTCCGCCGAACCCGCCGAAGACCTGGTGAGCGCGGTGAACGCTGGGCGCTGGCTGCCGCCGGAACCTTACCGCAGCGGCTTTGGCCTGGGCCTGCCAGAAAACCGCTTGCGCGCCAGCCGGCAGGGCGCGCTGGTGGTGGTCATGCTTTCGGCGAGCGGCGCGGAACCCGCCGCCGGGCCGGCGGACGGCGAGGGCCGGCCGCTGCTCAGCCGGCGCACGCTGGAGGTGCTGCACGGGCTGGCCGAGGGCCTCACCACCCGCCAGATCGCGGCGCGCCTGGGCCTGTCGCCGCGCATGGTGCAATATCACGTCAGCGAGATCAAGCGCCGCCTGGGCGCGCGCAGCCGGGCGCAATCGGTCAGTCGCGCGCAGTCGCTGGGCATGGTGAGGCGCAGGAAGTGATGAGTGATGGGGAAGAAGGGAGTTCTGTGTCAATGGATTCCGTGTTCTGAGGAAAAAACAATCCGCTCTTCCTCTTCACTCATCCCTCATCTCTCGGAACTCTTCACCCATCAATCATTCCTTCCTCTCCCCCTTGACAACAACTATACCGATCGGTATAATCTTATCTATGGATAACCGATCGACGATTTTACAAACGGCGCTGGAGCTGTTCGCCGCGCGCGGCTACGACGCGGTGGGCGTGCAGGAAGTGGCCGAGGCGTCCGGCGTGACCAAGCCGACCCTGTACCACTACTTTGG
>CAYYBV010000231.1:0-3378 GCA_964469675.1 uncultured Verrucomicrobiota bacterium | reverse complement strand
CGTATCGGTATAAAGTCCACGGTCCCGGCGTGTATTTCGTTCCCATTGTCTGCCCTTTCGTTATTGGTTATTCAAATTCCGCTGAAATATCACGGGAAAGACCCGCAAAACCAAACATCTTTTTTAACATAATCAGAAACCCGAAAAGAATTTGCCCGTGCGGTAATTTTTAATCGCGCCGCGCATCGCCACAACATGTTTTCCGTTCCAATAATGCCGCGTTGCAATTCAGAAAACCATGTTTTACCAAGGAATATTTTTTTGTATCCCATCCCCGGAACGTAATTTTTGGGATATACAAGCTGGTAAAATGTAATTTCCATTATCATGTTTCAATCACCCCTAAAATAGCGCGTTAGTGACTCCCGCGCTGGTTTTGTTACCCGTAAACTGCCGTCAAACTTGTCCGCAATCCCGTTTCCCGCTCGAATATCCTGCGCAACTGGTCGTTGTAAACATCTGTATGCTCCGCGATCAGATTGTTGACAATAACGCCCTTGCGATACTGGACAAAACGGAATTCCATATCGTACAAATCCATCCTGTTCAACGTAATTTTGACGTAGTTGATTTTCGGATGTGGCAACCGAAAAGACAAAGCGCCTTCCGGGTATGACATAAACCAATTTGCCCCGGTCATCGCAGCAAATTTATGCCCGCCAAGTTGCCGCAAAATCATTTCCGCCGTCTGTTTTGCCTCTTGTGTGTCCATTGCCGCTTTCCCTGCCGGTTAGTGACTCCCCGGCTTGACTTTGTTCTGATTTCCGTTACAATCCCGATTATGCAAATACGACTTGGTTATCGTTTTCGACGTTTATGGCATAGCTGCCATATTTGGCTCTTATGCGGTCTAATTCAAGCGGTTTATGCCGCCTGTGCCTGTATCCGTCTGTTTCGCGCCGCCAATACCAAGCGCATTTTTTCGCGGCAAAACGACAGCCGGCGTTCTTGAGCGTATCTTTGGCGGCGCGGGTTTCGCCCGTAATCCATATCCATAAGCCGCAAATTTCAACCCGCAACGCCCGCCCGGCTTTCATCAACTCTACCGCTTTGGCCATGATTTCCGCATCCATATCCCAGCGCCAGGCTGCCTTTGCTTCGTCCATGCCCTGGGCCCGGTAATCGGATTTCAGCGCGCTTTCATAGGCATTATTGATTGCTTGCATGGTGGCGCAATCGCCACCTAAGTCCGGATGGTGCTGCTTTGCCAACTCCCGCCACCGGGTTTTGATTTCGCCTTCCGATTTACAACCTTCAAACCAATTTTCCATTTGCGTTATTCCTTCTATTTGGTTGCGTGTACGTATTCCAATTTTCTGCGATTAACTTCTGCTTTTTCCTCTTCCAAAAATAACGCTTCGTATCGCTCTTTTGATTGCCGCGTCAATTCGACGGCATTATTTAAATCTTTTCGCGCTGTTGCTTCTGCTTGGCGCGCACAAGATAGAGCCTCTTTTGCTCTCCGCAATCTGATTTGATTTTCAGTTTCGTTCATTTTTCCGCCTGGTTTTCTGATTTCGCATTATGCGCGTGTCCATGCGCGCCCCGGATGGTGATTATTTCATTCTCTCGGCATCCCAGCTAATCCGCCGGCCGTCAATCACCAGATTTTTAACCCCACTGAACCGCCGTTTCAGCGCCCCGCGAATATCGGCAAATCCCGATATGCACCAGTCGCACGATCCCCGGCATTGCTCCCACTGGCCGGCGCGGGCATTCCACACCCAAAGCCCGTCGCCGTTTTTGTCTGTCCTGTATGACCGCATGTTTTTTTGATTCTGCATTTTCCATTCCTCCTATCCCGGGTCCGCCGGGCCGGTTCGGGCACATCGCCCGCTAACTGATTACATATAGAGCATATCCCATGCCAAACCATGCCAAACCCCGAAAATACACTAAAAATAGCAAGATTCTACTATTTTCACGTGCGCCAATGCTCAAAAACGGTCAAAAACTACGCATTACCATTATCAACTTTGCAAATATGATATTACGATTTGCGGAAAACGGAGGGGGAATCGGCATACTATATATGTATGCCGGATGATAAAAGAGGGGATTTTGATACAGTAGCAAAAATGCTACTCTTGCGGCCACCCATAACATTGCACTGCCAACGTGCAATATTGCGCAATGGTGAGTGCAATACATTATTCTCATTGCCCGCCGCCCACCCTATCCGCCCGCCGGCTGCGCAACCTGTACGAAAAAACGCTGGCCGATTGCATGGTGCAACGTCGCATAATAACTATTATGTGTCCATTTCCAGTTTCAGTGTAATTAAATCAACCTGCTTGTTATCAATGCGTTATGCGATATTTCTAGCTGTAGTCGTGATTGTCGTCAAATAATCCGCCGCCATGCCAGCAATGCCGTGTTCCGCGTAACCGATTGATTCACAACGTAATGCGCCTAATGTACGACTGTCGTGGGAATCCGCCCGCCGGCCGGGGTGCGGGTCGTCCGCCGCAAAGTGGGGGGAGGGGTCCCCGGCCCGCCCGCAAGTACGGTATGTGTGGTCAACTCCGTCTGCCTGGCACACTCTCAACCTTCCGGTGTGTGTTTCGGCAGTGAATCACGACACATTGCAAAAAATGCGGTTAAAACGCTCTGTGGCTTGTTGGGTGGGCTGGTGACGTAATAGACTGGATGACGGCTTTTGACGAGTCTGGCAAGCATTGCGTATAGAAAAGCGGCTGGATTTTGTGTTATACGGCTTTTATGTGGGATACTGGCTGTTTCTGGCGCTCGGCCTGCTGGGTTATTGAGCGGTTGAGGACGAGGTAGGTAGGACAAGATGGGTCAAGACAAAGATAAAGCCCCCCTATGGCAGGATCGTGGTGGTCTGAACGTGAGGACGGCAGACCGATCCTGTGGTAAGGGGGGCATGACACTCCCGCGTCGGACTCCCAAGGATGCGGTGGGCTAATTACGCTGCCCTGTCATGCCTGCTGGGGTGATGTCGGGTTTGACGCCCGTTCCGCCAGCCTATTAAGCCATGCTGTAATTTGGGCAAGTACCATCATGGCTCCGGCATTTCGCCTGTCGGTTCGCCGCTGCGTGCCTGTTAAGGGATGGCGGTACGGGCCTTTTGCTCGTTGTGGCCAGGTTAAGCTGGCGTCCTGCCGCCATTGCAGCCTGCGCGATACCCGATGGCTACGCGGCAAAGGATATGGTGGTGGATTTGGCCTCTGTTTACCGGGGGCTCGGAGCCAAGAGCCTTTTCAGCATTGACAGCTTTTCCATTTCCGCCACCATTCCTTTGCGGGGCGACTTATAGCAAACTGATGGCGGAATGTCAAGCGGATTTTGTATGAGGATGGCGATTTATTGGCCGTCAGATAGAATACTCGCGATTGCGGCGGATTTGCTGGGCCA
>CAYYBV010000230.1:0-3382 GCA_964469675.1 uncultured Verrucomicrobiota bacterium | reverse complement strand
GAGATCCCTCTCTGGTATCCGATCATTCGCAAATGTATTCAGCACTTCAAACGCCTGGAACTTTTGCCCTATCTGCTGCATTAGTAAGCGTTTTTCTTCCGGAGATGCGGCGGCTTGGTGCCGGGTTTGCAAGTCGTTTATGTCGCCTTGCATCAACGTCATCGTCAACGGCACAATATAGCCGCCATAGCTTTCGTAAATCCGCTTCGCGTCAGCCCGGGTGGTGGTCCCGTTCGGATCGATGCCGAGCATCGGCAGCAAACGGACGTCCATGCCGTTTTGCTGTGCCAGCGTGGACCATTTGACCGGCGTCGTCTCTCGCGCGGCTATTCCCAGTTGCGCCCGGGAAATGGCCAGTCGTTTTTCGTCCATCAGTTTTTCATGAGGAAATTTCTCCTCCCGCTCGAACGTCCCGCGCGCCAGTTCCTCATCAATCCTTGCCTGGTTTTGCGCCGACGTAACGCCGAACTGCCGCTGGCCCTCCTCCATCTGCGCCCAGGATCGCTTGTCGAGCAGTTCGTTGCGCGCGACATCGGCATCGAGGCGCGCCCGGTCCACGTCCGCTTTCACGAGGCCCAGCTTCAGCTCCGACTCGACGGCCTTGTTTTTCAAGTAATCGGTCATGATGTCGCGGAGCGTGCCGCGGGTTTCCCGCAGCGCCTCCGGAACGGCCCCGTAGGGATTGAATCCATAACCTGGCATGGCGGCCTCCTTTCTTATTTAGCGGCATTCTCGATCAACGCCTGTTCGTAGTCCCTGATAAAAGCCATGTCGTCCTCTTGCGCTTCTCCGGCAAGAGATTTGCAAAACGTAGTGGTTCGTTCTTCGGCCACCATCATGCCGCAATCCAGCAGCATGGAGCGAAATGCCTGCGATTGCGAGGTCGAATACAGAAAGCGGGCGCGCCGTTGCTTTGCCAGCTCCTCGCAAAGGCGAAACAGTACGCGCATCGCATATCGACGGGAAGCCTGCTCCAGATCGGGATCGGCGATGCCCCAATCTATCCAGCCAACGCAATCCGGAACCAGATAGATAAACAGCGCCGCCCCCGGCTCGTCTCTATTAGTATCCCGGGCAACAAATCCTGTAGGCGGCAGGCAATCCGCCGGCGGGACCAGCCAGCCGCGCTTCACCCATAGCTGGGACAAAGCTTGGTAGTGCTTGCCCCGATCGTAAGGTTCATATGCGAAGAGCACGTTCTTCCTCCCATAGCATGGCATTTCTTTCGAGGTCGGCGTTCAGCGCGGCCAGCCGTTCGTGGTCTGCGGCGCACATGCCCTGGTCTGTCTCGCATAGATCGGCAAATATTGTCTGTCCGGAAACCAGGAGATGATTTTCGGTGATTACAGGATAAACAACAATCGGCGCCGGCAGATTCGCTATTTTAGCTGTTGGCATATCCTTGACGCGGCGCCAGCGGCCAGCGGTAAACACGGCATGATCTCCCTGCACGGACACGCCGTCAAGGTCGTAAATGTCTCCCGCGAATACCCGCCCTACGCCTTGCACCAAGCCTCCCAAATGAACGCAATCATTAAGCTCCAAATCTTCAACGGGCTTATCGCTACCGTCGGCCATACGAATTGGGGTGCCGGCGGCAAAGCAAAAAATCCAACCGGAAGCCAGGCCAAGGCCCGCGCCGATCAAAGCTCCAACCGGCCCGCCAATTGCCGTTCCCGCGCCGATCAATGCCCCCGAAACGGCGCCGCCTGCTGCCGCCGGAATATCCCGCCTTTCATTTTCGCCGCCGATGTCGAGGCCGCGCATTGCCGCGCCGACGCCTAAATTGGTAAGAAACCCGGCGCCGGCGGCTGCAAGAGATGTTCCCAGCCCCACTCCTTGCGCCGCCTGTGATCCGGCCTGCGACGCGGCAATTTCTTGTGCAGCAATCGATCCTGGGGCAGGGTTTATTGCCGTTGCCGCGGCGCCAGATAAGCCCAGGCCCGGCTCCGCGACCAACCCGGCACCGGACGTTTCCGCTGTCGGCAGAAGATAGGATGCGCCCGCTGACGATAAGGACGGTGTTGTCGCATTGAATGCCGGACCGCTAAAATATTTGGTCGTCGGCGCCAGCATGGTCTCTCCCGTGCCCTCCAAAAAACTACCGGTTTGCACGAGCTGTTGTTCGGGGATCTCCGCCAACGGCGCAGCCGAAAAACCTGCCGCCGGCCGGAATGTTTCCGTGGCTGTCCCGGCCAGAAGCTCCGACGCAGTCGGTTGCGAGGCCTCAAAAACAGTCTTTGCGGCAAACGGCGTACTTTTTCCGGCCAGCAAGTCCGTGGCTGTTACTTTCGCCGGCACATCATATCCCATGGATCTCATGGCGGCGTCTTTTAGCCCTATGGCATAATCCCATCCCTTGCCCGCGCCGGTTTTGATCTTGTCCCAGTTGGCCAACGTTTGCGTGCCGATACCGGCGAGATTGATCATATTTCCTATATTGGCCTGTTTCCCCGCAATCCCGAGTTGTTCGTTCTGCAGTTCCTGTTGCGCCAACGCCAAATCGTAGTTGAGGTCGAATTGGCGCGCCTGTTGATCCAGGCTTTCATTCGCCAGGCGCGCATTGATGCGATTGCCGGCCTGCTGGTTGAATCCCGGCACCTGCGAAAGCAGATATGCGTAACTGCTGAATGGAAGACGGCGGCGACCCGTAACTGCCCCATATTGTGCTCCTGATACATCTGCCAGCGATATTGCCATGTTGTCCTCCTTTCTTTACTGCCCCAGTAGATACCGGCGCCGCTGTTCGCTCTCAAACTCTGCGCTGCGGTTAGCAGCATCTTTCAGCGCCAGCGGGATCTGCTCATAGGCGGCAACGAGGCGATTTTGCATTTCGTACCGCCGTTTCTGCTCTTCGATCTGCCCCAGGTTCATGAAACCCGTCACGCCCAGGTTAAGCGCCCCGATAGCGGTCGCCCACTTGTTTTGCTCTGCCCAGACGTCCATCATCTGTTGCGCCCGGGCCATATCGGCCTGCTTGATCCCGTAAGTCAGATTGGTTTCCCGTGCCGCTTCGGAGATTTTCCGTTCCTGCAAATCCCGGTTCATGACCGTTGCGGCCACGTCGGCGTCCCTCCTGCCCGTCGCCGCGCCATATTGCCAAGTCGGCGTTTCGACATCGGCGATAGCAGCCACGGAAGATGGCGTTCTTGCCGCCCGGCGCAGGGCCAGGGCGTACCCGTAATCGTTGGTTGCCGGTATGGCCATATTCTTCACCCTCCCTTTCCTGTCAGTTCCAGGGATTGCCGCCCTAACTGCTAAATGTCTTCCCGCCGGACGATAAACTCGAATCCCCACCCGATAAGCTGCATCCCCCGGGGCGTGGCGCCGGTAGCGGCCGCAAAGCGAAACCGGTGGGACCAGCCCATTTTGTTCAGCGCCT
>CAYYBV010000229.1:0-3389 GCA_964469675.1 uncultured Verrucomicrobiota bacterium | reverse complement strand
CCCTTGGACGGGGGGCAATCCCAAACCCGTTGACAAGTCTATCAGTAGCGGCACAGAATTTACCATCCCTTGGACGGGGGGCAATCCCAAACTGCTCGGGGCAATGATCGCCTGAAACGTGTAATTTACCATCCCTTGGACGGGGGGGGGTAATTTGACCCATAAACGAGCGATAAATGACCCGTATGAGACGGAAATGGGACGGATTTGGGATGGTGATCAAGTCTATTGCTACGATGTATTCTTGCTCCATGCTTATCGGTCTGTCGTCTATGGTCCACCAAGCGCCTGTTTGATCACGCGGGCCAGGGCCGGGCCGACACCGGAGACGGCGGCAATCGCTTCCTCGGGCGCGCGTGCCAGGTGCTCGACGGAGCCGAAATGGCGCAGGAGCGCTTGCTTGCGGTTTGCGCCAATGCCGGGGATATCGTCCAGCCGTGATTCGCGGATGCGCTGCGCGCGTAACTTGCGGTGATAAGTCAGTGCGAAACGATGGGATTCGTCCCGCAGGCGCTGGAGCACTCTTAACGCGGGCGAAGCGGCGGGGAGGTGCAATACCCGCCGGTCGAAATAAATAGTTTCAAAGCGCTTGGCCAGTCCGGCCACGGGAATATCCGCCAGGCCTAACGCGGTTAGTTCGGCCGCGGCGGCGCGCAGTTGGATAAGCCCGCCATCTACGAGCACCAGGTCGGGAGCATGTGCGCCGTGTTGTTTTAACCGCGTAAACCGGCGGCGGATGACTTCGGCCATCATGCGGGCGTCATCCGCGGTCTGCACGGTCTTGATCCGGAACCGGCGATAGCGCGCAGGCTTGGGGATCCCGTCCACCGCCGCAACCAGGCTGCCAACCGCAAGTGTGCCGGAAATATTTGAAATATCATAAGCTTCAATCAGGTGCGGCCGCCGCTTAAGCTCCAGTGCTTCTTGAAGAACCTGCATACCCGTTTGGCCGGTATCTGTCTCCAGACCGGATGAGCGGCTGACATGGGCGCGCTGTTTTACCGCCAGGCGCAGGAGTCGCAAGGTGTCGCGCAGGGCGGCGGCCTTTTCGAAATTGAGCGCCTGGGCCGCCGCTTCCATGGATGCTTGCATTTCCTTGAGCACGGCGGGCCGCTCGCCCCGCAAGAAGGCGCAGGCCTCGGCAACCCGCTGGCGGTATTCAGCCGGCGTCGTCTTGCCGATACACGGCGCGGCACAGAATCGGACAACATCGTTTATGCAGTGCGTATGGTTGGCTGCCTTCGGAATGAGCGGTGCGCATTTGCGCAAGCCGTAATGTTTTTCCACGAATTCCAGCGCCGCGCGCGCCGCGGGCGAGGAGGTGTAAGGTCCAAAATAGACAGCGCCGTCGTTGCGCTGAAAGCGGCACAGCCGGATACGCGGGAACGGGTGGTTGCATTCGACGCGCAGAATCGGGAAGCGCTTGTCGTCCTTGAAGAGCGTGTTGTAGCGCGGCCGGTAATCCTTGATCAGCTTGCCTTCGGTCAGGATGGCGTCCGCCTCACTGCGCAAAACGATGATATCCAGGTCGGCAATGCTTTTTACCAGGCCCCTGATCTTGGGTTCGGCGCGGTTGAGCGTGGCGCGATGAAAATAGGATCGGACTCGGTGGCGCAGGGAAGCGGCCTTGCCGACGTAGATAATCCGGCCGTGCCGGTCGCGCATCAGGTAACAGCCGGGCTTGTCCGGCAACTCCCGCAGTTTGCGTCTGATGATGTCTGGCAACATGTCTGCTTAACCAAGCTGGCTTATGTCCGCAACCCGAGTGGATCGAATTCGGTTCGCAAAATGCAGCGGCGATTCCGATTCATCTGTGCCGTTGTCGTGCTCGCGCATCCGCGGGGATAGCGCTTCGCGCGACGCCAGCACATCTGAACCGGACTTGCCTTGCTTTTGCGAATCCCCCGACAAGCTCGGGAAATCGAATTCGATCCACGGTGGCCACCGCCTTCGCTAAGAAGCTTCGGCGGACAGGTCCTCCTACGCTTTGAGCTTTGTTCCCCAGCCCGGCGTCTGGCGTCAGGTGCCCGTCGTCTGTCTGCCGCCGTCTGTCTTGGCCGTGCTTCGATGCCGGAGCGCCGCCCAGAATTCGCCCAGTTCGGAACAGCGGCAGGCGGCCGCGGCGCCGCCGTAGACCAGGACTGCGGCGGCCACGCTGAGTCCAAGCGGCACAAGCTGCCGGATCATTCCGTGCCGGTCACTCAACCAAGTCCAACTTGCCGACGCGCCGGGCTGGATTAAATTATATACCCAAAGCGCGGCCAGCGCCATGGCGGCGGAGGCTGCGGCCATCCGGAGCACGGCGCCAAGGATGTTACGCCAGCCGGGCGAGCCAATGCGCCGGTGCACGAGGATCCCCATGATTATGACCTGAACGCTTGAGGAAAGCACCGTGGCCAGCGCGATGCCGGCATGTTTCATCGGCCACATGAGGATCAGCATCAGCGCTATGTTCAACGCGGTGCAGGCCAGTCCGATTTTCATCGGTGTTTTCATATCTTGCTGGGCATAAAAGACGGGGATCAGCACTTTAAGCAGACTGAACACGATCAGTCCGGGCGCATAACACTGGACGGCCAGGGTGGTCATATCGGTGGAAAGGGCGGAAAATGCTCCGCGCTCATAAACCAACCGCACAACAGGTTTAGCCAGCACGAACATTCCCACGGCAACCGGCAACATGATAAACATCAGTTGGCGCAATGCATGGTTTAAAGTGGTGCGGATTAAATCGGTACGCCCCTGCGTCATATGACTTGAAAAAGTTGGCAGTAGGATGGTGCCCAGCGCGGTGGCGAAAATACCCAGCGGCAGATAAATCAGGCGCTCGGCATAATACAGATAGGAAGGACTGCCCGGTCCGATCAGGATGGCCACGATGGAGTTGAGTTGTATATTCACCTGCGTGACGCCGACCCCGATAATGGTTGCGCCCATTAATTGCCAGACCCGCCGCACGCGCTGGTCGCGCCAGTCCATCGAGAGGCGCATGCGAAACCCGTGCCGGGCCAACTGGGGCAACTGTATGCCAACCTGAATGATGCCGGCGGCGATGACACTCCAGGCTACCGCCTTGATGCGCCAGTCCCCGGCGGCCGGTAAGAAAGGGCAGACCAGGAACAGCGCGGCGATCATGACAATGTTCATGGCCACGGGGGTGATGGCCGGGAGCGCGAAGCGCTGCAGGGAATTGAGGATGGCCGAGAAAAACGCGGTCAGACAAATGAAAAACATGTAAGGCAACATGATCCGCAGCAGGGCAAGGATCAATACGATCCGCGGGTTGAGCGGCAGGAATGCGAGCGCCAGGGAAGCCAGCAGAATACCCGTCGCCACGAGCGCGGCCAGGATCAGGCTCAGGAACGAGAACATATTGGCGGCAAATGGCC
>CAYYBV010000228.1:0-3412 GCA_964469675.1 uncultured Verrucomicrobiota bacterium | reverse complement strand
TCCCTCACGGCAACCTGATTTATGCCGCCGCCCGCGACATCACCGAGCGCAAAATGACAGCCGAATTGCTGACCTCGAAGACCGCGCTTCTGCAGACCCAGCTTGAGACATCAATTGACGGCATACTGGCGGTTGACATCAAAGGGCGTATTATCCTTTTCAATAAACGCTTCGCCGAAATATGGAATGCACCGAAAGAAATTCTGGACACAAATGACGACGCCATGCTGCTAAAACATGTGCAGCAACAGGCAAAGAACCCCGATGAATTTGTTCGCAAAATCACTTATCTTTACGCGCACCCGGCAGAAAAAAGCCGAGATGAAATTGTTTTGGCCGACGGCAAAATCTTGGACAGGTACTCGGCGCCGCTCAATGACGCTGACGGAAAAAATTTGGGGCGAATCTGGTTTTTCCACGACATCACCGAGCGCAAGAATAAAGAGGCGCTAATTTTGAGTTTAAGCGAAGAACTACAGGTCATACTGGACGCTTCGCCAACAATGATTTTCTATAAGGACAAGGAAAATCGTTTTATCCGCGTAAACGCAGCGCTTGCCAAGTCCATCGGGTTGTCTAAAAAAGAGCTGGAGGGAAAAACACCGTGGGACCTGTATCCCCGGGAAGCGGCCGAAAATTACTGGCAAGACGACAAAAAAGTCATAGCCGCAAACAAGCCCATGCTCAATATTATTGAAGCGATGCAAACACCCGAAGGAGTCCGGTGGGTTCAAACCGATAAAATTCCATATAGGAACTCAAAAGGGGAAATCATCGGCATTATCGGCTTTACCAGAGACATCACCGAGCGCTTGCAGGCGGAAAAAGCGCTACAGGAAAAAGAAAAAAAATACCGCCAGCTTGTTGAAACGCTCCAGGAAGGCATCTGGCTGATTGACAAGGATGCCAAAACCACTTTTGTCAACCCGCGCATGGCCGAAATGCTCGGCTACACTACGGAAGAAATGCTTGGCAAACCCCTGTTTAGTTTCATGGATGAACGCGGCATAGAGCTGGCCAAGCACAATATAGAACGCCGCAAGCAAGGAATTACCGAACAGCACGATTTTGAATTCCTCCGCAAAGACGGAAGCCGGGTTTACACAAGTCTTACAACCTCGCCCGTAAAGGATGACAAAGGTGATTTTGCCGGGGCGCTTGCCGGGGTCATTGATATCACCGAACGCCGACAGGCGGAAGAAGCGTTGCGCCAGTCAAAAACCAACATTGAGCAGGCCTACCAGCAGCTACAGGATTCCTTTGAACTGGAAAGCAAGCTGGCGGTCCAGGCCCATGCAGCCAGTGCCGCCAAGAGCCAGTTTGTGGCTAATATCAGCCACGAAATCCGCACGCCTTTAAACGGGATCATCGGCCTTTGTGAGCTCCTGCTGGGAACCAAAATGACCAAGCAACAGCTTACATATGCCCAAACGATCAACACCAGCGCGGAAGCACTCCTGAAGGTCATCAACGCCGCGCTTGATTTTTCAAAAATAAATGCCGGCAAAATGGAGCTGGAACAGGTTGATTTCAATCTCGGCGATATCCTTACAAAAACCCGCGACATGCTGGCCGTTAACGCCGCCAAAAAAAACCTGGAATTGACTGTTTTGATTGAGCCCCATGTCCCCGTTGATTTGAATGGCGACCCCAATCGCCTGAGCCAGATATTGATCAATCTTGTCGGCAACGCCATAAAATTCACCGCTCAGGGCAAAATCGAGGTTAAGGTGGAGCTGGCCGATACGAATGGCCCGGGGGGCACGGGACAAACACCGAACACCGAACACTCGCCGACCGTTGCCCTGCGCTTTGCCGTACGCGATACCGGCATCGGCATTCCGTCCGATTACCTTGGGCAGCTGTTCCAACCTTTTTTCCAGGTGGATGCCTCAATGGCGCGCAAATTTAGCGGCACGGGGCTCGGCCTGACCATATCCAAAAGCATCGTCGAAACAATGGGCGGGACAATTGGTGTTGAAAGCGTCCCAAATAAAGGCTCAACATTCTGGTTCACAATTCCATTTGCCAAACAGCGCTCCGGCGACCAATCGGCCAATGAACCCCTGGTTGAGACCACGCATTATGCACGGCCCCAGCCCGGGAAGCGTTTACACATCCTGGTCGCCGAAGACAACCTGACCAACCAAATGGTCGTTGTAAGCATGCTGCAAAAAATGGGGCATACAGCCATGACCGTTGCCAACGGCGCCGCAGCGCTTGAAGCGCTGAAAACATCGCACTACGACCTGGTACTGATGGACATTCAAATGCCTGAAATGGATGGGCTGGAGGCAACGGCCATAATACGCGATCCCAAATCAAAAATTAAACACCAGCACATTCCCATCCTGGCGCTTACCGCGCATGTCACGCCGGAAGACCGTAAAAAGTGCCTGGCCGCTGGCATGAACGGCTACATCACCAAACCGGTCAGCATGCAAGCGATTGCCGATGCCATTGCCGGGATTATATACCCGATTAATGCCGCCCTGCCGGCTACCGGTCCGGGGTCATCCATCCCTCGCCAAGATACGCCGGAGGACAAGGCGCCACCGGCATCAGATGTAGCCAGCCGCGCCGAAGCCGGCCGGGCGGCCAGCGCGCATCCGGTCAAGAATAAAGCAATGGCGAAGATCGCGCCAAGCGTTGTATTTGATTCCAAGGCATTTGCCGACCGGCTGGCCGGAGACAGCGGCCTAATGAACAATGTGCTCATCATGTTCCTGAAAGAAACACCTGAAAGCATTGCGGCGCTGGAAGACGCCATTAAAACACAGCGGCAGGAGCAAGCCACGCGCTGGGCCCATACCATCAAGGGTTCCGCCGCCAACCTGGGCGGCAACCAGTTACGGGCCGTTGCCGCCCGAATGGAAACCGCGTGCAAGACGCCCGACTGGCACGAGGCGCAAGTACTGCTGGCCAGGTTAAACAAGCAATTCGAATTTCTGGAACGGGCCCTGCATGATTTTTTAAAAAATTGAGATCAGCGCCACAGCGGGCGGCGAGTACGCAAAAAAGGGGCGCCCCTGGCGCTTGCGCGCCGGGGACGCCCCTTAAAATATCCCGGCAACGTGCTACTCTCCCGTGGCCTACACCACAGTACCATCGCCGCAGGGGCCCTTAACGGTCGTGTTCGGAATGGGAACGCGTGTTTCCTCCCCGCTATGATCACCGGAAAAAAAAGCCAATTGCATAGAGGTTGGACAAGTAAAACCTAATCGTACTCAAGAGACGATATAGGCAAAATATGGCCAAATCGCACGGCGGATTAGTACCGGTTAGCTCAACGTCTCACGACGCTTACACACCCGGCCTATCAAGGTCGTAGTCTACAACCCGCCTTTAGTCCGCCTTACGGCGGAGGGAAATCTAATCTGGGAGGGGGCTTAGCACTTAGATGCTTTCAGCG
>CAYYBV010000227.1:0-3437 GCA_964469675.1 uncultured Verrucomicrobiota bacterium | reverse complement strand
GGCTCCAAACCAAGCCACTTTCCGCCAACCTCGCCATTTTTTTCCAGCAGCACCTCACCGGGTTTGACACATCGAATATGCCGAAAAACGGGGACGCCGGAGGGTGTGTAACGCGCAACCGTCACCATGTCCGGGTCATCCGCTCCGCGCTCGTCACGGCCCCAGCCGAGGTGTCGGCCCCAGCCGAGGTGTCGGCCCCAGCCGAGGTGTCGGCCCCAGCCGATTTTCAAAACAGTTGGCGCATGCCGGACGGGGAGCTGGTAGACCTCGGCGTGCTACTGATCATGCAAAACGCCACGCCAGGCCATCCAGGTATCATCGGCCAGCACCCTGATCGTAATGTTTTTGGCACGGGCAGCGGCCAGCACTTGCCGGAAAACAGTGGAATGCGAATTAGTCGTTACACACCAAAGCTCGTTGACGCGGAAAGCCGCCATGATTTCCAGGGCCCCGCCGGCATAGCGTTCAGTTGCCACCGGCAAAACCAGCGCGGACAGCCGGTTGACGCCCTGCTGTTGCAGCCGCTGCACCACGCGCCGGCCATAAAAAAGCGATCCTGCCTGGACCAGCATGGCGCCACCCGGCGCCTTGACCAGGCACACGGGGATGTCGCCAAAATTGGCGATATCGACGGACACCCGATGCCAGTCCAAAAACACATTGCCGAGCAAGGCCGCAGCCAAAATAACCGGCCCCGCCAGTCGTAGTTTCCGCAGGCCCCAGCCGAGATGTCGGCCCCAGCCTGGATGCCAGGCCACGAGTGTTCCAAACCATACTAAAAGAGACCAAACCGGGGGTGCGGCAACAAAAAAATGGCCCCATGGAATCCGTGCCATCCGATCGGTAATGAAAAGCAGAGAGGAGACCAAGGCCACATTGGCAAAGTTAAACACTTCACCCAGCCAAGGGAACCAGGCACCAAACAGCACCGAAAGACAGCCGGCCAGCAGGACCAAGGTGCTGACCGGAATAACAACCAGATTGGCCAGCAAGGACACCGGCGAAACCAAGTTGAACCAGCGGGCAATGAGCGGCGCCGAAACCAGCGATGACACCAGCAACAAAGCCACGGCGCGGGCGGCACTGCGCCAAAACCGGACAACTTTCCGCTCCGGCTCCAGGCGCCAGGGATCCGCCATGAGCCACGTATCCACCCCCTGCAGCACGGGCGGGCAAAAAACAATCAGACCGGCCACCACCCCGAAAGAAAGCAGGAATCCATAATCAAACAATTGAAACTGATCAACGGCCAGAATCAGGATAGCGGCCAGGGCCAGGGCGGATGGCAAATCAGGTTTGCGGTGAAACAATGGCCCGAGAAAAACCAGCAGCGCCATCAAGCATCCCCGCACGGCACTGGAGCTCAAACCCGTGGAAAGCGTAAAGATCACCAACGCCGGCGCCACATAAAGGAACCACTTCACCCGGCAAACCCGCCGGGCCTGGAGCACTACGATGATGAATGTGGCCAAAATGGCAACATGCTGACCGGAAATGGCAAAAATATGATATGTCCCCGTGGCCACAAAATCGCGGCGGAGCTTTTCCGGTAATTCATGGCGGTAGCCCAGCAACAGGGCCTGCATCAGGCCCACGACTTCAGGACGATGATTGATTCCCAGTGCCAAACACTCGGCGGCCTTGTGGCGCCCCTGAAAACACCAGGCCATCAGGCGCGCGCCCCGGTCAGTGGCCAGGCAGATGCTGGAGGCCGGATCCGCGATAAAAGCATACCGCCGCTTAATCCATTCCGTAACAGGACGCGCAGATGGAAAGCGGGCGTTATCCACCAGCACCCCCGCAAAGCGCCAGCGCTCGCCATAATGCGGGGAGCGTCCCCCCGGTTGAGCGCGCATTCTGACCCAGACTGTGCCGCGCGCCGCCTGCCAGGATGAGAGGCGGCGGATTGTTTCCACTTGCAAAGGGAAACTCCAAACGCGGTTGTTCCAACCCCCTGCCGCACTGATGAACGGATCATCCGTAATAATTCCACACAGTTCCACGCCTTCGCGGGATTGGGCCATCAACATCGCCAACTCACGGCCGGAAGGGTTATGCAGATTCAGCGCCACGGCCAGCCAGGCGGTCAATAGCATCGCCAGATGCAAGGAAACGGAGCCGACACCCGACGACAGACGCCAGAGAATACGGCCCCCCGCCGGATGACGTCCGCCGATAGAAAGAGGATCAGGGCCATTCGAAATACCCGCCAAACGCCGCATCGCCCAATGCCCCGCTAACGACACCAACAGCAGCGATACCGCCGCAATAAAAAGAGTAAGCCGGGTAAAACCGGGAAAGAGCACACCGCCAGCAATCCCCAGGATCGAACACGCGAGTAAGCCCAACAGGGGGCGGCGCAAAATGGGATGACCAGGGCATTGCGCAGGCATACAAACCCCGCTTAAGACCAGACTATTTTTTCAAAAACAGCTCAATAACCGGCACGGTCACCGCCGGCTTCTGCACCGGCAACTGCAACACGACCGAACGCTTGGCCAGCTCCGCCCTGATATGCGAGACAACCACGCTATTGCGCGATTGATCAATAAATTTAATTTCCGACGCGTCATTCAACAGCTGGGCATATTCAACCTTGCCGGCATAGCCATCAAGATGCAGGTGCTTAAATGGCCAGGCAAAGACATGCACATAAAGCCGGTTCGTCTGCGGGTTATAGGTCAGACGGCAGTCTTGCGGTGTTTGGAATCCATCCGGCGCCTGCGTGCAACCGTAAATGGAACGGCTATGGCGTTTCATCCATGCGCCCATGGCGGAGAGCCGGTCCAAGGCGCGCTGATCGAATTCGCCGCGGCCGGTCGGCCCGACATTCAGCAGCAGGTTGCCGCCCTTGCTGACGGAATCAACCAGCATCTGCACCAGCTGGTCCACGCTCTTCCAGCTGGTTTCATCTCGATGATAGCCCCACGAACCGGAAAAGGTCTGGCACGCCTCCCAAACCACGCGCTGGCCGTTCACCCGCACCCACTCCCGGGGCTGATACTGCTCGGGCGTCTTGATGTCCCACCCCTCCGGCAAATCTAACCGGTCGTTCAGGATAATGTACGGGGCCAGCTTGCGGACCAGGGCATACAGCTTGTCGCTTTGCCAATCCCTGCGGCCCTTGCCGCTGCCATCCGGCTTGGGATAACTGTAATCCAGCCAGAGAATATCGACTTTGCCAAAATTGGTCAGCAGTTCACGCACCTGGCCTTGCAGGTAACGGGCGTAACGAGCCTGATCGCGCCCCTTGTTCATCTGCACGCGGTCGGGACGATTACGATAAGGCCCGATATGCGGATCGATGACATTCTGGGGATGATGCCAGTCGATCAACGAGTGATAAAACCCGACGCGCAGGTCCTGCCCGCGGAAGGCCTTGACCATGGGAGTCAGCAGGTCACGGCCGGCGGGCGTATTCGGCGCCTTGTAATCGG
>CAYYBV010000226.1:0-3453 GCA_964469675.1 uncultured Verrucomicrobiota bacterium | reverse complement strand
ATCGAGACTGCCAACCATGTCCAGGTGCTGGCCCGGATCGAATTCGCCGGCGGCCACCATGCGCAAAGCTTCGGCAACATCCGCCGGGCTGCCGCCACTCGACCCGCACAGGCGGATTTCATCGTAGTGCACACGGAGGGTATCGAGCTCAATCAGGTGCTCACCGCGTTTAAGGCCGCCAAAAAGATTCAACACACCGCCCTTGGCCAACCATTGCTGGCATTCCTGCTGCACTTTGCGGATCCCAACGGCGGCGATGATGTCATCGGCGCCCTTGCCGTTACTGACCTGCTTGATGAGCGCCGGGCCTTCGGCGGAGAGCACGGCATGCAGTTGGGTGCCGGCTTTGCGGGCTTTATCCGCCAACCCCGCACGAACGCACGCCAGGCGTTGCTCGATAATATCCATGACAATCAGGTGGCGCGGCGCAAACCGCAATGCCGCCTCGGCATGCATCTGGCCCATGGGCCCCGCGCCGATGACCACGGCGACACCGCTGCGCAACAAGCCCAGCCGCGGCATACGCGGCGCGGTCGGCGAAGCCTGGTGAATGTGGATGTGCCGGTCCTGGGCCGAAATCACGGAGGAAAGCGGCTCGCACAGGGCCCCGGCAAAAAAAGGAATGTCATCGGACGGCAACGGCAAAAGACAGTCGGCGGCAATGGTCTCCTCGGTGATCAGCATGTATTCGGCCAAATGACCGGGCAGGGAATAACCGACCGCCACTTTTTCCATGCCTTCGCCGCCATTGCGGTAGCGCTCGCGGTGATTGACCGGGGGATGGTCCACCGCCGGCTGGGTGGCATAACGCCGGCCCACGGGATATTTAGACGCCACGTTTTTCCCGGCCTGGACGACGGTCACGCACCCCTCATCACCTAAAATAACAGGGTGCTTGGCCAGATCCCAACCATTAATGAAGGTGTGCGCGCTGCCCTGCGCCACCAGCTTGAGAATGGAAGAACAAACCCCGGCGGCGTCCACCCGCACCAACGCCTGGTTGGCATTGGGTTGCGGAACCGGCACAGTATCCACATGGATGTTTTCAAATCCGGCGCCGTGCAGGCGCACGGCCCGCATTGTGGCGGGAATGGGAAATGGTTGATGGTTCATGCGAAATGGGAATAGAGATTCCTTCCTCGTTCGTCGTTCTTCGTTTTATACCAGACGCCCTACGCTTAACGCTCCACATGCTTCTTGCGCGGCGGCGCATGGATGCACTGGCCATGCACGGCATGGGCGGCTTCCATCCAGGCTTCCGACAACGTCGGGTGCGCCTGGATCGTGCGCGCGAACTCCACGGCCGTCAGCTCCGCCTGGACGGCCGTCACGGCCGTGGCAATCAATTCGGTGGCATGCGCGCCAATGGCCGCGGCGCCCAGGAGCTGGTCAGTGCCCGCGTCCGCAATCCATTTGACAAAACCGGTTGTCTCGCCCGCGGCAGCCGCCTTGCCCAAGGCCGCAAACTGGAATTTGCCGGTCTTTACGGCGCGATTTTGCTGCTTGGCGTCCTGCTCGGAGAGTCCCACCGTAGCAATTTCCGGCGCCGTGAATATGCAGCCCGGCACAACTTGCGCACGAAGACCGCTACGCGGTTTCAGGGCATTTTCCACCGCCAGGAGCCCCTGGGCCGTGGCAGCGTGGGCCAATTGCGGCCCGCCGTTGACATCGCCTATGGCATAAATGCCCGCCGCTTTCGTCTGACAGACGGCATTGACCTCAATATACCCCTTGGCATTGGGCTTGATCCCGGCCTTGTCCAAAGATAAATTTTCGGTAACCGGCCGGCGGCCGACGGCCGCCAGCATGAGTCCCGCTTCGACCGGCTCGCCGGCCACCTGGCCCTTGACACCCTGCGCTCCGGCCTTGATCTGTTCCAGTGGTTTACCCGTAAGGATCCGAATTTTCAATTGGTTTTCCATATAGCGGCGCGCTTCGGAGCGCACATCGGCATCCAGCATCACAAGAATATCGTCAAGAATTTCGATGATCGTCACCTGTGTGCCGAGTTGGGCGGCCATGCAGGCCAACTCGCAACCAATCACGCCGCCGCCAAGCACGATCAGCCGCGCCGGCAGGTTGGTTAAGTCGAGGAATGCGCGGCTTTCCACCACGCTGGCGGCTTTCGGCAAAAATCCCGGGAGCGCCGCGCTGGAGCCCGTGGCGATAACGACACGCGCGGCTTCCAAGGCCGCGGATTCCTTCCCCTTGCGCTGGACGGTCAGGCGGTTGCGGGTCATGAACGAGGCCACACCCTCGAACACCGTAACGCCGTTGCCCTTGAGCAGTTGCGCAACGCCGCCGCCAAGCTTGGTCACAATCTGATTCTTGCGCTGAATCATGGCAGCGTAATCGAACGCCGCCTTTTCGACGCTGACACCCAATGTTTGGGAATGCCGCAGGTGCCAATAGAGCGAGGCCGACGCAATCAAGGTTTTTGTCGGAATGCAGCCCCAATTGAGACAGGTTCCGCCCAGAGCTTCCTTTTCCACAATGGCCACGGAAGCGCCCAACTGGGCCGCGCGAATCGCGGCCGGATATCCGCCCGGGCCGGCGCCGATAACGATCAGATCATACTTTTCCATGATTCCAAATCCTCAAGCATGCTTTTTACACGGTTAACGAAACCCGCCGCCATGGCGCCATCCACCAGGCGATGGTCGGACGACACCGTAATTTTCATCATCGCTCGAATCTCGATCTTGCCGTCCCGGACCACGGGCGTCGGGAAGGTGCTGGCCACCGCCAGGATCGCGCTTTCGCCGGGATTGATGATCGCCGTAAAATTATCCACACCGAGCATGCCCATGTTCGATATCGTGAACGTGCTGCCGGACATTTCGTCCGGGGTCAGCTTGCCGTCACGCGCCTTGAGGGCCAGGACGGCATTGCGCTCGTGCAGTTCCGCGAGCGAAAGCTCATTGGCATTACGGATAACCGGAACCACCAGGCCCTCGGCAATCGCCACCGCCATGCCGAGATGCACGCGGCTGTGCCAGCGGGTCGTGCGTCCGTCGGTCGAACTGTTGAGCGCCGGAAATTCCACGAGCGCCAGGGCCACGGCCTTCAGAATAAAATCGGTGACGGTAAAAGGCTTGTTCGCGTTCTTCAGAATTTTGCGCCATTCCAGCAAGTCGGTCATATCCACCGCAACGGTCACATAGAAATGCGGGGTGGTCGTAAAGCTCGCGGTCAAGCGCTGGGCGATTACCTGCCGCATCTCGGCAACAGCCTGTTGAATCATTTCCACCGTGATGCGCTCCCGGCTTTCGGCCGGCAATACGGCCAGAATATCGATGCCGTTTTCGCGCGCCAGGTTTTTGGCGGCCGGCGTTATTTTCAGGGCAGAATAGTGTTTGGCCTCCAGGTAGGCCTGGACATCTTTTTCCACGACGCGCCCGCCGGGACCTGTGCCGCGAATCGGATCGGCGTTGATGACGCATTCGCGGATCA
>CAYYBV010000225.1:2157-3467 GCA_964469675.1 uncultured Verrucomicrobiota bacterium | reverse complement strand
GCGCTGACCGAAAGCGAAGTCAGCAAAGAGCCTTGGCGTTGGCGCTGTTTTTCGATTGGCGGCATGATTGGCATGACTTTTGGGCTGATCTATATCGTCCTGCCGTCCGTGACGGGATCCATGTTGCCGAAGCCGGTCATGTTGCTGCCCATTCCCTTCATTGACTTTACGCCGTCCTTGAGCCAGCTGTTGCCGGGAACTCCCTTGAATTTGACCATTGAATTGGGCCTTGTGATCACCGGCATGGTTTTGCCATTCTGGGCGGTGATTGGCGGGGGCATCGGCGTGGTGGGCGCGATGATTATCAATCCGGCGCTCTATCGGCACGGCATTCTCTCAAGCTGGCAGCCGGGCATGGACGTGCTTGATACGATTTACTCCAATAATGTTGATTTTTATCTTGCCTTTGGTATTGGTCTGACCCTGGCCATTGCGCTCATTAGCCTTGGTAAGGTCTTTCATCCGCTCATCCAGCGGTTGCGTTCGTCTGGTGGCGCGCGTGAATTGTCCCGCCGTGAAGTTGGCGCCGCAAGCAAGCCGAGTGCCTGGCGCCGGTTGATTACCAACAATGTTAAGCGCGGTGACTTTTCGGTTTTAATATCCATAGGGATCTATGCCTTTTCAACTGCCTTCTGGATCGGGCTTTCCACCTGGTTGATCGACGGATTTCCTTGGATTTTCTTTGTTTGTTACGCGGTTTTTTACACGCCGGTGATTTCCTACGCGGCGGCCAAGCTTGAAGGGATTGCCGGGCAAACCGTTGCGCTGCCCTACATTCGCGAGGCCGCCTTTATTCTCAGCGGCTATCGCGGGGTGCAAATCTGGTTTGCCCCGGTGCCCATTCACAATTACGGTCCCCAAGCCAGCAATTTTCGCGTGTTGGAACTGACCGGCACCAAAGTTAAAAGCATAATTAAAACCCAGATCATAATTGTTCCAATTATTATCATAGCCTCGCTGGTGTTTTCCCAGCTTTTCTGGAAGATGGCGGCCGTGCCCTCCGATGCTTATCCCTTTGCTCAAAAAATGTGGGACCTACAGGCCAAACTGAGCTGCTTGACCATGAGTTCCACAATGGAGGGTGGATCGCTTTTCTTTGAGGCCCTGAAACCGCGCTGGCTGATTTTGGGCACCAGTTTCGGCATCGGGCTTTATGCGATCCTGGCGGCCTTAGGCTTGCCGACGCTTGTGCTCTTCGGTATCGTGCGCGGCCTTTGTCATGGTGGGCCGGCCGGCGTCCCGCTGGAAGTGCTTGGCGCGCTGATCGGCCGTTTTTATTTCCGCAAAAAGTTCGGCGACATCTGGATGAA
>CAYYBV010000225.1:389-2147 GCA_964469675.1 uncultured Verrucomicrobiota bacterium | reverse complement strand
ATCCTGGTGGTTGGCGCCGGATATGCCTGTGGCATGGGATTGGTGGCCATGGTCGGTATGGCTCTGGCCATTCTTAACAAAATGATGGCGCCGCTTTTGTTCTAATTATGAAAAAAAATGGCATAACTTTACGTGCTTTTCTGGTGGGGGCTTTTTTTGCCGCGGTTTTCGCCGCCTTGACGGTTTATATTGAGAACCAGTATATGGTTGTCATTACTTCCACGCAGATTCCGGTCCTGCCGTATATCTTGCTGATCTTCACGGTGGTGCTGATTAACCCTTTCTGCCGGCTACTGCGCTTTGTCCGCGCTTTTGCGCCTGTGGAAATTATGGTGATTTTCATCATGGGCATGGTGTCGGCCGGCCTTTCCACCTTCGGTCTGACCTCACAGCTTCTGCCGATTGCCGGTAATCTGTTCAATGCGGAATGGAATAACAAGCAGTCCGAGTGGAACCGTTATGTTGTCCCTTACCTGAACGAAAAATATTTTATTGCCGAGCCAGGCATTCAGGCCGCAGCCGTCCAATACAAACAGGCGTTAAATGTGCTGATCGACCAGAAGGCGATTCAGGAAGCCGCCGGTTTGGTTGATGATCGCCAGAAAATAGTTACGGCGCTTGCGGCGCAACTCGCCGGGCTGTCGCGGCAGGATTCAGCCGCGGTTGCCAAGACGCAAAAGGCGCTCGACAATGCGCGCCTGCTGGCGTCCGGATCTCTGCGCCAATGGCAGGATTTGCGCGGTCGTCAACCCGGCCTGCCCGATTGGCCGGAAGTTCTCCGCCGGCTGCCGGCGGAAATCGACCTTCTGGAAATCCGGGCGGATGCGGCCGAGAAAAATCTGCTCGCGCTTGAACAAAAGGCCTTCGAGCGTGTGGCGGTGCTGCGGCGCGGCTTGCCGCACGATGCCCGGGCCTTTCCCGGAATTTTACCGCTGGCCGGGGATGATCGCCGCGCTTATTTCAGCCGCCTGCACCGGTTGATCGGCGGCATGCAAATCCTGCGCCAAATCAAGCAATCCGGCCAGGCTGCCCGCGCCCTGCCGGAAAAAAACATCGTCACTCCTGAACTGGCCAAATCTTTTGATGCTGTTTTTGCTAATGCCGTCCGTGGGCTTATCGCGTTAAGTCGCAGCGCGGAGTTAAAGTTGCTCAGCGCGCAACTGGATGCCAGGGATCATGCGTTTTCCGCGCGCCGCGTGGAATTGGCGGCACAATTAAGAACGATCAGCGCCGAAAAATCGGGGGCCAGCCGCCAACGCGCGTTCGAGTTGGATAGCCAGTCTAAAAATGTCATTGCCGCAATGCGGGAACTTGATCGCCAGTACAAGCAGTTTAAGTCCGAGGATGAACTCTGCAATCGTGAAATGGATTGTGATCGCAATATCCATGGCCTGGTTGCCAAAATTCAGGCGCTGCAAAAGCGGCTGGCCGCCGGCACCCTGCGCGGCGCCGAGCTGGCCGCGCAGACCAATGAGCTGTTGCCGATGTTTTCCTCGATTGATGTCTCGCTGCGTCGTTATTTTATCGGCCAGATTCCCTGGGAATACTGGGTTAAACCGCTTTCGCGCTGGGCGCTGCTGATCGGCCTGACCTATGTCATGTTGATGGCTTTTAACGTGCTCATTTTCCGACAGTGGGCCCATAACGAACGGCTGATCTACCCGCTGGCGGAGTTGCCCAAGGCGCTGATTGGCGATGTTGACGCAACCGGCTTGCCGCCTATTTTGGCGAGCTTGAGCATAAATACGAGCTGGAAGT
>CAYYBV010000225.1:0-379 GCA_964469675.1 uncultured Verrucomicrobiota bacterium | reverse complement strand
TCCGCAATGGCCTTTTTTGGGCCGGGGTAGCCGTTGCCATGAGTGTCCTCGGTTGGAATCTCTTTTGCGCCACCCAGATTATTCCCGGGCTCATGCCGCTGGATCTGCAGAACATCTGGGCGCCCTATGTCAACAATACGCAATTCCATGCCCTCGGCAAAATGAAGACCGAGATATTTTTCACCATGATTGGCTTGGCCTTCCTGGTGCCCAAGAATATATCGTTTTCGCTCTGGTTCTTTTATCTTGTTTTCATGGTCCAGCTGCTATTTATGGTTTGGTCCGGTCATATACCCTGTATGACAGCCCCACTTTTACTGGCAAGCCAAGCCAGACTTCTCCAGGCGGTGTCTCCAAGCTCTGCCTGTCCTGCCATGAC